>JACMNA010000137.1 GCA_014378765.1 Bdellovibrio sp.
ACCGGTTTAAAATCACAAATGGTTGGATTTCGCGTGACCACCGAAAAGAAATCAACTTGGCCTAAGCGGTTAATCGATTTCGAAAGTGAATCTTCGCCAACCGTTAAAACCGACTTCGTCGACGGTGACATCAGCTGCGTCGCTTGCACCGCTTGAAAAACTTTTTTAAAATCTGCTTCGTTTAACGAGGTCACCGGTTTATCAACTAAACCTTTGGGCATTCCCGCTTTCACGAAATCTTTAATGGATTGATCAGAAATTCGCGAAAAACCCGTTTTCAAGAATTTTTCCACGGTTACTTTTCCGTACAAAGTTGCATGCGTGATAAATTCGCCTAATTTAAAAGTATGTGGATGCGGTAGCGTCGCTTCGGGTATTATCGGTGTCTCGTTGCTGACGCGATCGGTGCTTTGCCAATCCATATCGCCCAATTTAAATTTCATTGAAGCGTGCGGATTTAAAAGTGCGGTACCATCAATGTAAGTTTGCAGTCCGCCGTCGCCATTCAATTGAATACGCCCGTCCATCAAGAACTCAACGCGCACGCCGTTAGTTTTATTTTTCCACTCGATCATTTCTTTATTTTTAACTATGCCCGTATTGGTTTTAATATCCACGTCGACTTGCGCCGAAATAGCCTTACGCATGCCCTTCGTTTTCGAAATAACCTGCACGCCCTTCGCGTTCGTCATTTGCGCCCACGTGGTCGCCGCGGAAATACCAATACCCTGTTGACCGCGCGAACACTGCCCGCGACCAAATTTTGATGAAGCTAAATACTCGCCAAAAACTTTCGCCAAATCATCCACTTCAATTCCGGGTCCGTTATCTTCAACCACGATTTTCACTAAGTCGGTGTTTTTCGTTGAACCATTTCCAACCTTAATCACTTCGATCTCTAGGTCAGGTAAAATATTATTATACTCACATGCGTCCAATGAATTATCGACCGCCTCTTTTAAGGTCGTTAAAACGGCCTTCAACGGAGAAGAAAAACCTACCTGTTGCAGGTTCTTTGCGAAATATTCAGCGGTACTACTTTTGGTGATTTTGCTCACAATAAGTCCCTTCAATAGCTAAAAACTCATCGTTTTTTGACATTTTTTACCCGAATTTAGATGAAAAACAGCATGTATCCGACGGTCAAAATCAGTTAATTACCCTAATATTGAGGGGGCAAGGGCTTGTTAAAATCAAGTCTTCTAGTGATGCGCACTGTGGCAATGATTAAAATAATCGCAAACTCTAACTTAAGCTGTATGGAGATCTAGCAATTAAAGCAAAGCTAGTTGAATTAGAGTCGCGAACTCAGCCAAATAAGCTTACTAAATTTTATTTTTGTGAAATTGGGAACCTTTTTAAGGATTCTGAAAATTCAGGCCACCGATAAAATCGCCTTTTCCTAATTCAACCCCGGCTTTACGCAAAATCGCATATGCCATGGTCACGTGAAAATAGAAATTTGGAACATTCAACTCGTAAAAAGCTTCGTCGCCCTTAAGCCACTGCCCGCCCGCCCAGGTCGGTGTGCACTTCACATCTTTAAAATTTGTAAAATCAGCTTCTTGCAAAGTTTTTAAATAGTCGGTCGTGGTTTTAATTCGGGTGCGTAATTCAGCCCAAGTTTTTTCGTTATCTTCATATTTGGGCGGAGTGTTTTTAGAAAATGTTGCCGCCGTGATTTTGGCGTTGTCGCACGCGATTCGTACTTGGCTGGCGAAAGTTAGCATATCGGGCGCTAAACGCTCGGTCATAAAATTGTTAACGTCAAATTTTCTTGCGTCAGCGTGTGCGGCTGCTTTGGCCATGATTCCGTCTAAGGCCGTTAAAGTTTTAATAAATTGGTTTACGTAGTGCTTGTTCATGATTCGTCCTCTTTTGCAGTTTTGTTTTGATTAAGTTCATCCATCGCCATTTCAGCGCGAGTTTTATATCCTTTTTTGGTATTACATTCTTTGCAGCTGGGGACGCAATTTTTCTTATCTGACTTTCCACCGCGGGCAATCGGAATCAAGTGATCCATCGTCAGTTCGCTTGCTTTAAATTTTTGTTCGCAGTGGTAGCAAATACCTTTACCGACGAGTTGTTTCCACCATGAGCCGTTACGAAGCTCGCGGGCTTTTTCTTTTTCTTTTTTTCGGTGGGCATCGCTGGCCGGCGCAAAGTACTCGTCTGACATGGTTTATTTTTATTCCTATTTACTTGGGTAGTAAAGGCGATTGTCGTAAAGGCCTTCGCTAAAATACTGCTGTACGGCCTTCAGCTGCTCTTCTTCTTTACGAATGTCACCAACTAGCTGGTATTTGCGATCGGCGTACAGGGCAATCACCTTAGGGCCTTTTTGCCAAAGCGAGCGGGCTAAAGAATTTTTATTTTTCAACGGAATCCCCAAAGTTTCTAACAGGGTCGGAAGCACATCGATGTGCTGGGCCCACTGATTGGGTTCTAAATTTTTTAGCACTTCAGAGTTTGGGTGAAAGAAAACCAGCGGTACCTTAAAACGGCTTTCAAAATCAGCCTTGGCATTCAACTCTGGGCCCGTATGGTCGGCAGTTAAAATAAATAAAGTATTATGATACCAAGCTTGTTTTTCGGCGCATTTCATAAATTGGTCCAGCGAGTAATCGGCGTACTGAATTGAGTTTAAAATTGCATCTTTATGCGTAGAAAATTCTTTTTGATGTTGAGCCGGAATATTGTACGGCTGATGGGAAGAAATTGTAAACACGACTGAGAAAAATGGTTGCGGAAAAGAATTATATTGCTGACAGGTCCACTGCAAGAATGGCTCATCATAGATTCCCCAAGTTCCGTCATCTTCCGCGGTGTTACCGTATTCGGTTTTACCAAAGTAATTTTGAATGCCTACACTTTTTGTGAATTGATCAAAGTGCATACTGCCATTTTTAGCCCCGTGAAAAAAACTGGTGTGATATTTATTTGCGGTAAGGATGGTTCCCAGTCCAATGAGCTGATTCGATGAGAATTCTGAATTTATAAAAGGTTCTTCCATCAGCGCCGGAATTCCTGACAGCAAAGCGGCGATTCCCTCAATCGAACGACGGCTATTCGCATAAGACTTAGTAAAATCAACTCCCCGCGCGCGCAACTGGTTAAAGAAGGGCGTTGCCTCTGGCCCTTTTAATTGCGTGTACTCCGTCGAAAAACTTTCGAGAATGATGAGCACTATATTCATTTTTTGCTGTTGCGCCGGCGTAATTTGCGAAGGTAAATTTTGTTCGTTAAGTAATGATAGCATCGTTTCATTATCAAAAAAGTGGCTGCGCTCGAAAGTATTTTTATCTAAACTTTTTACAAACGTGAAAGTTGAATTAAGCACGAGGTTGTTTGCAAATGTATTATTAAATATTTTTGCATCAACAAAAGTTAGAGGCTTAGTTTGAAAGCCTCCCCTTGAGCTCAAAATCACGACCAATATAACAACCAAGCTATTGATAACTTTTCTAAGTGGAGAGCGTTTCGGTATTTGCATTTTAAAAATGCGATAATTTAAGACCGCATACGTACTGATAAGCACGATGGAAAAAATCGTCATCGCGAGGTAAGGCGTAACCCAATTCGCTACATTGCCTTCGGTTAACAGAAAAAAAGAAGACTTGCTAAACCGTCGAGCCGTGAAATTAATTAACTCACTATCCCCAAGGTTCAGCAAAATAAAAACCGAATTAATGAGCGTAAATAACGCAAACCAAAGTCCCCGTAGCCATCGTCGTTCGATCCAGACTGCGCCTAATAAGAACAAACCTGATGTCGCCGCCAGGGCCGATAAATCAAAGCGAATTCCGTACAGAAAGGCCTGCAGCGTTTGTGATAGCGAAAGAGTTTTTAGCGCGGGCCAGTTCCAGAATAAAAACTGCAGCCGTAAAATGAAATAAACAACCAGATGAACTATAAAATAAGCTAAAATCCACATAGTTTGATGCCTGTTTCGTTAATGAAAGACAAGAGTTGCCCAAAAACCGAAATTTTGCTAGTAAAGACATATGAAAATTAATGAAATGAAACAACGCCTCATTCAAGCTTACCCCGATGCTGCGCCCGAAACCGAAATTCAAGTTTTTGATTTAACCGGCACGTCTGATCATTGGGAAGTTGCCGTGAAAAGCACGGCCTTTCAAGGCTTGTCGCGCATCGAACAGCATCAACATGTGATGAAGGCTTTTGCCCCCGAATTAAAGACCGGCGAAGTGCACGCGTTATCGATAAAGACTTCGCTAAAATAATATTATAATTTAGTTTTTTTAAAAAAAATCGAGGAGAAAATATGTCAGACGCTAAAACCAGAATCGAAAGTTTACTGAACGAAAACAAAGTTGTGCTTTTTATGAAAGGCACTCATCAATTTCCAATGTGCGGCTTTTCAGCCCGCGCGACGGCGATTTTGCAAGATTTGGGCGTACCATTTAAAGATGTAAACGTGCTAGAAGACGAAGAAATTCGTAACGGTATTAAAGAATTCGGCAACTGGCCAACCATCCCGCAACTTTATATCAATAAAAAATTAGTGGGCGGCAGTGATATCATGATGGAAATGTATCAAGCTGGCGAACTTCAAACGCTTTTGAAAAACTAATGTTTTGTAATTTAGCAATGTGGGACCGCGTTTTACGTTTTGTGATTTCGGTTCTTTTATTAGCGTATGCATTTGCCGGGGGCCCGATTTGGTTTTGGCCCGTCGGAGTTTATGGACTCATCACATCAGGATGGGGCTTATGCCCAATTTATTCTTTCTTTCGGATCAGAACCTTGCGATAGTTTAGCTATGCAAACTACGACGCAAGCCTTAGCCACCCTGCCCTTAAAACCTGCGCAAATTAAAACCGATCCCGACTCACTAAAATATTACGGTAAAGATTGGACAACTTATTTTGATATAAAAGCGTCGGCGATTGTATTTCCTGAAACAACTGAAGATGTCGTGCAAATCGTGCAGTGGGCGCGAAAAAATAAAATCGCATTGATCCCCTCAGGTGGTCGCACGGGTCTTAGCGGGGCGGCATGCGCGCTGAACGGCGAAGTGGTGGTTTCATTTGAAAGAATGAATCGCGTTTTACAATTTAATGAAACTGACTCCACGGTTGAGATTGAACCAGGCGTTATCACCGAAACTTTGCAAGAATTCGCGAAATCTAAAAATCTTTACTATCCCGTTGATTTTGCCGCGCGTGGCTCATCACAAATGGGCGGCAACATCGCGACCAATGCGGGCGGCATAAAAGTTGTGCGATACGGACTAACGCGCGACTGGGTAACCTCCCTTGAAGTCGTGACCGGTGCGGGCGAAGTGTTACATTTAAATAATAGCTTAGTTAAAAATGCGACGGGCCTAGACCTGCGCCATTTATTTATCGGCAGCGAAGGAATATTAGGTTTTATCACTAAGGCCACAATGAAATTAGCCGCGGCTCCTCCGCCATTAAAAGTTTTTATTTTTGCGCTTGATCAGCTTTCAAGCGTGATGAAAGTTTTTTCAGAATTTAAACTCAACTGTCACTTACAGGCTTACGAAATGTTTTCCGAAAAAGCGCTGAAACATGTTTTGCACGGAACCGGTCTTGCGCGCCCATTCGAAACGGTTACCGATTTTTACGTCGTGTGTGAAGTTGAAGCGCCGACCGAGGCCAGCGAAGAAAAAGTAATGTCAGTTTTTGAAAATTGTTTAGAAAAGGGTTGGGTCACCGATGGGGTGATGTCGCAATCAGACGTGCAGGCCAAAAACTTTTGGCGTTACCGCGAAGATATCAGTGAATCATTATCAACTTATTCACCGTATAAAAATGACGTGTCGGTTTCAATTTCCAAAGTACCCGATTTTATGACGGATCTTGACCTAGTGCTCACGACCGCTTACCCCACCTGGGAAGTGGTTTGGTTCGGACACATCGGCGATGGTAATTTACACATTAATATTTTACGTCCCGAAGGAATGAAAAAAGAAGATTTTGTGCAAGAGTGCCGTAAGGTCGACGAGTTAGTATTTAAAGCCGTACAAAAACAGCAAGGCAGTATTTCGGCCGAGCACGGCGTGGGCCTCACGAAAAAATCTTTTTTAACTTACACCCGCTCGCAATCTGAAATTGATTTAATGAAAGGGATTAAAAAAGTTTTTGATCCTGATTTGATTATGAATCCGGGAAAAGTGATTTAGGTTTTATTCTAAAATATAATTCTGGTTTTAATACTTCGGCTTGAGCTCTGGAACTGCTTAACCAATTGATCGGAGGCTCCCACTGTTGCAGATAATTCTAAATCCGTAACCAAATAACCAATATGACGGTCCGTCGATAAATACTGGCCTAAGATATTAGCTCGGGCGGCCGAGATAAAACCATTCAGCTCACCCAATACGCCGGGTTCATTGCGATGCACATTCATAATTCGCGTCACGTTGGACTTTGCTACTAACTCAACATTCGGAAAATTGACGGCGCCCGAAGTGGTGCCGTACCGTAAAAACTTTCTAAAACTTTCGGCTACTTCTAGCCCAATGGCATACTGTGCCTCTTCGGTACTGCCACCGATGTGCGGAGTCAGTATAACATTTTTTAGACCTTGCAGCGGTGAAGAAAATTTTTGTTTATTCGAAGCTGGCTCTTCGGGAAAAACGTCAACCGCACAACCCGCTAAGTGCTTCATATTCAGGAACTTAACTAAATCTTCAATTACAATCACTGAGCCACGCGAGGCATTGATTAAAAAACTACCGGGTTTCATGATAGCCAATTGCGCGGCCGCAATCATATTTTTTGTTTCGGGCGTTTCGGGAACATGCAGGCTTACAAAATCTGATTCTTTTAATAACTCGTCTAATTGCGTTTTCGATTGCGCATTTCCCAGCGGCAATTTTTTTATCACGTCGTAAAACAAAACCCGCATTCCCATGGCTTCGGCCATCACGCTGACTTGGCTGCCGATGTGTCCGTAGCCGATAATCCCTAAAGTTTTGCCCCGCACCTCTTTAGACCCTTCGGCTGATTTCATCCATTCGCCTTTATGGGCTAGGCTATTTCGGTCACCTAATTGACGAGACAGCGCAATCATTTCCGCAATCACTAATTCGGCGACTGATCTGGTGTTACTATGAGGCGCATTAAAGACCGGAATTCCCTGTTGATTAGCGCGATCCAGCTCAATCTGATTTGTTCCAATACAAAAGGCCCCGATGGCCAAAAGGTGCGAATTAGCATCTAAGATTTTTGCGGTGATTTCTGATTTAGATCGAATGCCAAGAATGTCGTATTTTTTTAACAACTGGATGTATTCATCTTCGGTAGGAGCGTGCGGCAGAAGGTCAACTTGAAAACCTTCTTCTAGCAATTTTTCTTGAGCAATCGAATGAATATTTTCAGTTAGTAATATGCGCATTGCACTAATGGTAACAAGCTTTGTTAGATTCATTCAAGATATTCGTATGGCGCTAACTCAAAAAACACTACTGAATCTTCTGATCGTTGAAGATGATCAATTACTAGCCAGTTCATTGAAGATGATGGCTCCGGATTGCTTCAAAGTTTATCTCGTACAAAAATCAAATTTAATTCCTGATCATGTTTTTTTTCATGCGGCCCTAGTCGATATGCATATCGAAGTTGAACCCGGCGAAGTTGCGGATGGCCCCGGCGTGATTCAGCTGCTGACCAAAAAAAATCCGCAAATTGAAGTGGTCGCCATGTCGGGCCATTTAGACCGCACGCTCATGGAAAAATCAATTCACGCGGGAGCACAAAGATTTTTAGCTAAACCGTTATTGGCCGAAGAAGTTAAATCAGTCTTAGAAAAAATTGAAGCCTATTGGTCTTTACGTTTAGCCGCCTACGAAGGTTCTAAAATTAAATCAAAATTAATTGGCACATCCGTACAAGCTGAAACATTAAGAAAAAAAGTAGCGCAACTCAAGCATGAAAAAACGCCGATCTTAGTCGAAGGTGAAACCGGCGTTGGCAAAGAGATTATTGCGAACTTACTAAACCAGCAAGAAGGCCAAGTGCCTTTCGTCGCCGTGAACTGTTCGGCCTTAACGGAAACTTTATTTGAAAGCGAATTCTTCGGCCATCTAAAAGGCTCATTCACTGGGGCGGATTCAAACAAACTTGGTTTTGCCGAGGCCGCGCACGGAGGCGATTTATTTTTAGATGAAATCGAAGCTTTGCCATTAAGCCAACAGGCCAAGCTACTCAGATTTCTAGAATCTGGCGAAATTCGAAAAGTTGGCGCCAAAGAAACAATGCACGTCGAAGTGCGAATCATTGCCGCCAGCAACATTCCGCTGAAACGCCTAGTAGAAGAAAAAAAATTTCGCGAAGATTTGTATTTTCGCCTGAGTTCACAACGCATTGAAATTCCGGCGTTGAAAGAACGTAAAGACGACATCACTGAATTAGCACAGTATTTTTTAGAGTTAGAAAAACCAAAACGAAATAAAGAATTCGAACCCTCGGCCTTTGCAGCCTTAAAGAAATACTCGTGGCCCGGCAACATTCGCGAACTAAAACGTGTGTGCGAACAACTGGTGTTAACTTCCCCCCTACCCGTTATTAGGCAGCAAGATGTAGAACAGTTGCTTGCCATAAACCCAAGTCCTAGCGCAAACGAGCCCTTACGCCTGAATCAAACTTTAGATGACTATTTAAAAATTCAAGAAAAACGCTTTATTGAGTACTGCCTGCAACAAACAAAAGATATTGAAAAGTCGTGCGATATTTTGAAAGTTTCTAAATCAAATCTTTATAAAAAAATTAAGGACCTCGGAATTACATATGCATAATACAAATTTTTTAAATGGAGTTGCCGCTTGGGAAACAACCGTTTATCAGCAGACAGCGGTTATTGTATTAGCTGTGATCTTTTTGGGCGGCGCCATCAATTACTTTTTTAGAAAATCGAATCACTACTCGATGGTGGCATGGGCTTCGATAAAAAGTTGGCTGGTGCTGGCGCCAATTATGTTTTTATTCATGGGCCTACGTCCGCCAATTCCGATTATTCTTCTGACTTTACTAGCGGTTTATGGCGCAAAAGTTTATTTTAAAATTTTGGGAATGTTTCATAAAAGTCTTTTCGTTTGGATATGCTACGCAGGAATTATTGGCCTTGGGGTTTTTAGTCAGATGAATAACTTAGCGATCTACAATGAAATGCCCATGGTGGTGCTAGGCCTTTCATGTCTTGTGCCGCTGGTGCAGCGCGATTACAAAAATATGATTCAGTACATTTCTTTAACCCTACTAGGATTTATTTTCTTGGGTTGGTCATTTATGCACTTGGGTTTGATACTTAATTTTGAAGATGGATTGTACCAGGTCATGTATTTGATTACTTTAACTGAGTTTTGTGATAATACAAATTTAGCCATCAGTCGTTATTTCAAGGGACCAAAAATTTTAAGCGAGTTCAATACAAAAAGAACTTGGCTAAGTACTTTATTTTCAATCGTACTCACCATGATATTGGCATATGTCATGCGCCACCTTTTACCCGATCGTAGCGAAAAGTATTGGCTAGCGGCGGGCTTGATTGCGTCCTTTGGAGGCGTGATCGGCGATTTAGTGATGTCGGTGCTTCGGCGCGATGCGGGGGTTAAAATTGTCGGAACATTTATTTTAGGGCGTGGAGATTTTTTACAGCGCATGGATCGCCTGATTTTTGTCGCACCAATTTATTACTTCGTCATGTTGGGGCTTAGTTAATGCGTGAATGGAATTACGAAAACGAACAGTGGACAAAACTTCCGGGGTATTTAAAGCACTTACCGCTTTTTACCCAGCATTATGATTTAACTAGCCTGCTCGTTCGTTTTTTCTGGTCGCTGATATTAAAAAATTGGTTCTACACGTTTTATATTCGCCTTGAAGTAAAGGGCGGAGATTTTAGCGAGCTTTATAAAAATTATAAAAAATTAATTATTATCTCAAACCACGCCTCGCACCTTGATGCGATTTCAATTGCGGGCGCCATTCCCCGCGCGCACTGGATGGATCTCTACATGGCGGCCGCCAAAGATTATTTCTTTTCAAATCCGTTTTTTACTTTTTTCTCGCAACATTGCTTAGGCGCCATTCCGATTGATCGTAAAGACCGTAAGGGCGAAGCCGTGCAGTTAATTATTACTTTGCTGACCCAGTTAGACCGGATGTGGTTGATCATCTTTCCGGAAGGCACGCGGTCGAAAGATGGTAAAATTCACGACTTCAAACGTGGCATTAGCATTTTCGCCGAAAAAACCGGTACGCCCATTTTATTTTTATACATCGATGGAAACTCTAGGCTGTGGCCCAAGGGCGCATTTTTTGCGAAGCCCGGTAAACTTACCGTGCACATCGGACCCGTGCAAGAGCCTACCTCGATCGAACAAGTTCATAAAAATTATTTAGCGTGGGTGAAAACGATCGACCCGTCCGTATTGCCGGATGATATGACCGAAGAAAACGAAGAGGCGATGGAAGATTTTAGCACCCTACAAGATTGGAAACACGAAGATGACACCGACGATATTAAATCAGACGAGCCCAAAACAGATTAAATTAAAAATCGGCGATTACGAGATTGCGGCAATTCCCACGGGCCTCTTCGGGCTTGATGGCGGCGCCATGTTTGGTACGGTTCCAAAAGTATTGTGGCAAAAAACAAATCCGGCCGATGAGCATAACCGCATTCAGATGGAAGCTCGCGCACTTTTGCTTAAATCTAAAACCCGAAATATATTAATTGATACCGGAAATGGTTCTGACTTTGTGGCTAAGTATGGTGAAAAGCTCGGAAATAAATTTGCCGAAATATACGCCGTTGATCAAAAGGGCCCCAGTCTTTTAAGCTCATTGAAAAAAAATGGCCTTACGCCCGATGATATTACGGATGTAATCCTAACGCATTTGCATTTTGACCACGCCGGTGGAGCCACCACCGAGCGCCATGGAAAATTGGTGCCGACATTTCCAAACGCCAAGTACCACCTGCAAAGAAAAAATTTAGAAACCGCCCAGCAAGCCAACCTGCGCGAAAAATCAAGTTACTATCCTGCCAACTTTCAACCCTTGCTAGATTCAAATCAATTGCAACTGATTGACGGCGATCAAAAAAATTATTTACCCGGAATCTCGCTACAAGTTTCAAACGGCCATACCGTCGGTCACCAAGTCGTCACCGTTGAAGACGAGCAGACTGCACTTTTTTACTGCGGTGACGTGGTACCCACCAGCAGTCACGTGCGCTCGGCCTGGGTGATGGGTTATGACTTAAATCCCCTTTTGTTAATCGAAGAAAAACAAAAGTTATTAGAAAAAGCTCAACTTAAGAAATCTTATCTTTTTTTCGAGCATGATCCTTACTGTGATATGGCCACGGTTGAAAAACATAATAATGATTTCGCCGTCAAAGAAAGATTTCTACTTTGATCAAAGAATTTTTTAAACGCTTAATGGAAGAAATCGGCGACATTCGCTTTGCGGCTTCTAGCCTGGCGTTTTCAACTTTGCTTTCGATGATTCCGTTTCTAGTCATTGTGCTAGCCTTATTTCAATACGTCGGCGGGCTTGAGCAGTATTACCCAAAAATTGAAAGCATCATGATCAGCTCGCTCAAAGAAGCCACCGGTTCAACGGTCAGTCAAACCGTACGAACGTTACTTAGCAAAGTAAAACCAAGCACCGTCGGTATTACCGGAGCGCTGTTTTTACTTTGGGCCTCGCTGGGTCTCATTAAAAATATTGATATTGCCTTTCAACGATTGTGGAAAATTAAAACGCGCAAACCAATCTACCGACGCATTCTACTTTACTGGGTTCTGTTAGCGCTCGTTCCCATCATACTGGCGCTAATCACTGGTCTCAAATCGGTTTCGGTCGTTACGCAAATAAGTAATCACGTTGAGCACGAATTTCTATTTTCGGTTTGGATCGCCATTTTTCTTTGGGTCATTTACAAGGTGATTCCTGACACCAAAGTCAGCCTGCTCACCTCGTGTTTTTCGGCGGTATTAGCCAGCCTCGCCCTCAGCGCCGTGCAAAAATCCTTTTTATGGGTCTCGATCAAGGTTTTCACTCACAACAAAATCTACGGCTCGCTGGCGTCGTTTCCAATTTTTCTGGTGTGGTTGCTTGTCGTTTGGTGGGTGATCTTATCGGGAGTCTCTTTATGCGCATTCTTGCAGCAAAAAATGTTTAAAAAATCTTAACTTTTAGGATGGGCTTTGTTAGCTTGTCTTTTAATTGCTTTGAATAATAAGCGAAAAATGGTTCCGTAGCTCAGTTGGATAGAGCATCTCCCTTCTAAGGAGAGGGTCGCACGTTCGAGTCGTGCCGGAATCACCA
>JACMNA010000138.1 GCA_014378765.1 Bdellovibrio sp.
AATTGAATGTGATCGCTTGGCCACCAGTAATGGCTGCGCCAACCGAATAAGATCCTGACAACGAATAATTTATTTTCGTGTTTGCGCCAGTACAAGAAGTTAAGTACCAGGCTTTGCTAGCATTAAAACTGTTAGCGCCACCACCGAATAAGGTCAGCGTTTGAATGTAGTGATCTGCACCTGTAATTGGGTCACTTCCGATAAGGCAGCCAGAAGTCCAAGTTTTTTGAATATCTGCCGCAGTAAAAAGCGCGGCTCCACCAGCACCAGCATCTGCAACCGCTTCAGTTTTCTTTGTACAGCCCAAACTTAAAATTAATAATGCCGCTAATGAGGTAGATTTAATTGCGGTCACTTGGTTTTTCATAGTTTTAGACCTTTGGTTAAAGTTGAAATAGTGATGTGACATTGCCTACTGTAAAACGTTTCGGCGCCGCTTTAACAAAACTTAACCGAAAAAACGCAAATTCAAAGTAATCCTTAGGGCACATAGATTCATAACGACACACTAAGCTGTGGCGTTATGAGAGACATTTTTATTGCTTTGAGTTTCGAAAATTTATCAAGGCTAAGCCGTCAGTCCGGATTGCTTCGGCGAGGATAGGAAAAAAAAGGCCCCAGAAGTCGATGGGTTCGTTTTTGTCACTCAGTTCATAGCAGCCATCGACAAACAGTCGATGGAAGTGGATGTTCAGGTTCAGGCTTCCACCGAATCTCTGGATCAGGGTTACAGCTCCTGCTTTGGAGTTCTTGGCTTTGATTCCTGCTTTTTTTCGGTAGTACTAGCTGGTCACCAGATGCGAAATCTCAAGGGCTCTGGCCATGACTTTTGGTCTTACTGCCAAGCACGGCCTGATTGGCACAGGGAACGTCAGTACATTCAAATGCCGGTGCTAAATGGTTACAAAGCAACCGAACAGTTACGTAGCCAAGCTTACACCGTGCCCATTATTGCTTTAACCGCTCATACGGTTGATGAAGTGAAACAAAAATGTATAACCGCCGGCTATACTGATGTAATTTCAAAGCCTTTTGATGTGAGTGGTACTAAATACGGGGGCCGACCACTAGGAGATTCATATGAAAATCGATATAATGTTTTCTTTCAATTTCTTAGCTGCAAATTGGTATGAAGAAAATTAATATTGGCTAACAATTTAAAATATATAGTTGCTAATGGGCCCCGGCAGCGCGTTCATAACTGGAAGTGATTTTCTAATGGATGGCCGAGGAACTTAGTCATATTTCTTTGGAGAGTTAGCTCCAATTTAATTAATTTAAGCTACCATCGAACACAATGCTGTTATTTTAATGCTATTTTGGCGTTATTTGACCCCCCAAAAGCTATAGTAGAGAAAAGTAGACACATGGGCGGCACTTGAAAATTGCGAGTTTGGACGATTCCGGCAACAAACCAGTAACCAATTATAGCTATGAAAACAATTTCTAAACTATTACAGTTGTTTAGCCGTATTTGGCGTTCTCAAGGGGTTTCGAGCCCCTGTATCAATATGAAAATTACTGTGATTTCAGGCACTTAGGCACATTTATTTCGATATATAAAAAACTATATATCGAAAAATCTTAATATTTTCGATATATTGTGATGATATATATAAAATAAGGAGATTGTTCGACATGTATAACCCAAATGTACCATTTAATCTAAAGGAATTGCCGCCTCCTTTTACGCTTCAAAGTCATCCCAATTTTATGGAAATCCTACGAATTCACAATGAAGCCTTGCAAGCGATTTCCCAACTTGAAGGTGCCCTCAATGATTTAGAACGCCCAAGCCTCTTTCTATCAACCTTTTATTTAAATGAGTCCATTAGTAGTAACGCTGTTGAAAATATCCATACCACAATAGTTTCAGCTTTAGCAGATCAAACAAAGCCAGCCGATGAAAGAACTAACGAAAATAAAGAGGTATTAAATTATCGACAAGCACTGCTTGAAGGAACTAAAAGCTTAAAAAATTATGGATTGTCGTCAAGAACAATAAAGGCAATTCATCAAAAGCTAAAAATTAACAAAGGCAGCCCAGGTGAATTTAGAAGAATTCAAAATCAAATTGGAAATAGAAAAAAAAATGGAACTGTAGAAGTGATTTACACCCCTCCAGAGGCAAATAACGTAGATTTACTAATTAGCAATTGGGAAAAATTTATTTTAGAAAATGACTCATTCTTTCCGTTAATCAAGGCAGCAATATGTCACTATCAATTTGAAGCTATTCACCCTTTTGAAGATGGAAACGGCAGATGCGGAAGAATCTTGATGATCATCCAACTTTTGCAAGATAACCTTCTTAGGTACCCCGCACTTTTCATAAGTGAGTATTTAAGTGAACATGAAGATGTCTATAAAAAGATGTTATTAAGAGTTACGACCCATTCTGAATGGTGGGGGTTTATAGAATTCATGCTTACCGGGTTTGTTATACAAGCCAAGAAAACACATATTGGAATACTTCAATTAAAACATGCAAAGAAAGAAGTAAAAACTTTACTATTCACCTTAGGCGAAAATCCGATCAGAAAATCGAATGTAACCGCAGTATTAGATCATATTTTTCACAATCCAGTTACACACGCTAAGTTTATGGAAAAAGAATTAGGTATTCATTGGCAAACATGTGCAAAATATTTAAGGGAATTATCTAAGCTTTGAGTTTTAGTAGAAGTGAAGGATGGTAAGTATAAATTCTTTAGAAATAAAAAAGCATTTGATGCATTAATTATTAAAAAGAAGAGGCCGCAAAAAGTTAGTGAGAATGAATCTAACAACAAATAAAACTTCAAGTAGTCACTAAGCAAAAAATTGAACTGTAAGGATGAAAAAAAACCCGATATTAATGTTCAGGTTTCATTTACTTAAAGAAGAAACACCACAATTGAACCTTAATATTGTTAGCTTGAAAGAACTTTCCAAGCTTTTAGGGAAATCTGAAGCTTCTATTCGCTATCACATTAGAATGGGCCGTATAACCCCAACGTTGCTCTACGGACGCGTGATGGCTTTTGATCCAGACGGAGTTTTGCGGCAGCTCCAGAGGGGAATTCCTTCAAAAACTCCGCAAAACTCACAAATTAGGCAAATTAGATGATACAAGTTGGCCCAGATCTTTGACATCAAAATAGACGGGCGAGCTTGGTTTTTCCTAACGAAAGGAGAAATCAATGTCGAAAAAATTAGATAAAGAAATTAAGAAATTTATTAAGTCATACGAAACTAAAGGCGGGTTGAAGTGGAAGGTTTGTTTGCCAGACGGGTCTGGAGGGCAGCTTCGCTTTCAAGGTCTGTTGAGCGAAGAAATAGCCGCATCTTTTGCGCAAGAAAAATATCGTAAAATGCACTTAAGTAAAGATTCTTTATTTTCTCAAATCCAAACGAAATGAACTTCTTTTTAAATTCGACTACTAACAGTAAGTGGCATCAATTATGGAAATTCGTTTTGTTCACTGGCCTTAGAGCAGGTGAAGTAGCCGCGTTAAAATGGGATTGCATACATTTAGCGATGAAGTCGGGTAATCATGTTGGTTACATTAAAGTGAAGCGGTCTTGGCTCAAAAAACAAAGTTCATATCCGAACGAACGAAGAACGGTGACCGAAGGATTGTTTCTGAAATCATGGGTCATCGAGATTTAAACACCACGAATAGATACTCTCATGTGAGCAATCAAACCTTAGGATCTGAAGTTACAAAATGGTTTGAAAAGCAGAACCAGCAACATTCCAACAACGTTGATCTTGTCGCTTTATAAATCATTTGTAATTTCATTTAGTTGGAATTATTTGGCGTCCCCAACCGGATTCGAACCGGTGTATCCTCCGTGAAAGGGAGGTGTCCTAGGCCACTAGACGATGGGGACAGCGAGGAAGCGAAGACAATTCAAGACCAATCATTTAAAATTGGTGGCTCGCGATGGATTCGAACCATCGACCCTTTCATTAAAAGTGAAATGCTCTACCAGCTGAGCTAGCGAACCACTCTCGAATTGAAAAGCTAATTTGTTACAGACGAGGGGAGCAGTCAAAGGGTTTTTAATCGCTGCCCATTCTTTGAACAGCGAGGTTGAATTGCACTCTCATATTTGAGCAGTAAATCTTACAGTTCTAAAAATTTTTAATCTTGAAAAATTGGTTTGATCCATAACGTTTGTTCGCGATCAGGACCCACCGATACAACATCAATCGGACAACCCACCGCACGTGTAACAAAGTCGATGTAGTTCAAAGCCTTTATAGGAAGGTCTTTTATAGCTTTAACTTGTGTCAGATCTTCTTTCCAGCCAGGTAAATATTCAATGACGGGTTCAAGTCGACTTACAGCCTCTGTTGAAGTTGGAAATTCGCTAATAAGTTCGCCGTTTAGTTTATAACCAGTGCAAACACCTATTTTTTCGTGATCAGACAAAACATCAAGTTTCATCATTGCCAGGCTATTAATTCCGTTTAAGCGTATTGCGTACTTCAGCGCGACTAAATCAAGCCAGCCGCAGCGTCGGGCCCGGCCAGTCGTTGAACCGAACTCGTGGCCATCCTTTTGAATTTTCGCGCCAACAGCGTCGGTTAATTCCGTTGGAAAAGGGCCTGCGCCTACGCGCGTGCAATAGGCTTTAAATACTCCAACGATTTTAGATAAGTGGTGAGGGCCCACGCCCGCACTGACTGACCCTGAACCTGCTAAAGTCGATGAACTAGTTACATACGGGTATGTGCCGTGATGAATATCAAGCAATGTGCCTTGTGCGCCTTCAAATAAAACTCGGCGGTTCATTTTTAATTTTTGCGAAACTAAAAGACTGACATCAGCGGTACGGTACGGTTCGATTTCACCGATGACGGATTGAATTTGGTCGTAGATATCTTTCGCCTTAATTTCGGCGACGTCATAAAGTTTGGTTAAGAGCGCATTTTTTTCTTTCAGTACAAATTCTAATTTTGCTAGAAGATTTTTTTTATCGTAAAGATCACTCATGACAAGAGCGCGGCGGGCCGCACGATCTTCGTAAGCGGGGCCGATGCCTTTACCCGTGGTACCGATTTTACCTTCCGATAAATCTTTTTCGCGCGCTTGATCAAGTGATTTATGATACGGCAGCAAAGCCGTGGCATTGTCAGAAATTAATAACTGCGTCGGAGAAATACTAAATCCCGTTTCTTTTAAATTACGAATTTCTTGCGCTAGTCCAAAAATATCAACGACTACGCCTGAAGCAATCAGACACATTTTATCGGCGTGCAAAATTCCAGACGGAATTAAATGCAAAACAGTTTTTTTACCATTTACGACGAGAGTGTGACCCGCGTTTGATCCACCTTGAAATCGTACGACCATATCAGCGTTGGCCGCTAAGACATCGATTAATTTACCTTTTCCCTCATCGCCCCATTGAGCTCCGACTACGACAGTTGCTGACATAACTTAGGTCCTTTCCTTGAACGACATTGATCCCCACTCGTTCTTTAGAGGTAGAGAATTCATTAGTAATTTTTTATTGAAATAATTTGTTAACAGTTCGGCGGCTTGCATCGATGCTTTCAAAAAAGCTTCTTCGGTATAGGCGCCTAAGTGCGGAGTCAGAATAGCATTTTGGCATTTAAGCAATTTTGATTCTTTCCCCAAAGGCTCTTTGGCGAAAACATCAAGTGCGGCCATGCGAATTTGTTTTTGCTGCAGGGCAAGTACCAAGTCATCTTCATTAATAACGGCACCGCGAGAGGTGTTGATCAATATTAAATGTTCATCGACGCTTTCATAATGGGAGCGATTGAACATGTTATTAGTTTCAAACGTGGCCGGCACATGAAAGGTTAGAATGTCGGCCTGTTTTAAAACCTCATCATAACTTTGGCGCCGCACATTTAATTTTGTGAACACATTTTCGTCTTGATACGGATCAAATGCGATGACTTGCATGTCGAAAGCAAGCGCCATACGGGCCACGCGCTGGCCGATTCTTCCTAAGCCTACGATACCTAGAATTTTACTTTCTAATTCGAATGCTAAGTAGGGGTCACGTGACCATGTTCCGCTTTTTAGTTCCTTATTGGCCGCTACAATTTGGCGTACGCAGGTCATGATCAGGGCCCAAGTGTGTTCTGCGGCCGAAGTCACGTTAGCTTCGGGCGTGTACATAACTTGAATTCCGCGCTTTTCGGTTTCTTTTAAATCAATGTGATCATAACCGCTAGTGCAAGTGACAATGACTTCTAGATTTTTTGCTTTTTCGAGAAGTTTTGCATCGATCTTTAACTTCGAACGAATAATAACGGCGTTAGCCGTAACTAATTTTTCTTCAGCATAGGTTTCAATTTCAAAATTTTTATTTTTCTTTAATTCAATTAAAGCTTCGACCGCAAAACGATCAGCGATAAGAATTTTTTTACAAATAATACTCATTGCGGGCGCGCCTTGAGCCACGCTTCAGACTCGTTCTTTATTTTTTCGGGATTAATGTTATAGCTTTGATCTTGTAAGGCCAGGGCCAACTTTTCCATCGTAGTTACTAATTGATAGTCTTGAATGTATCCCATGTGACCGATGCGAATGATTTTACCTTTTTCTTTATCTTGGCCACCCATAACAGTGACTTCGTATTTTTTTTCTAACTGCTCGCGCAATTCAACGCCTTTAATTGAGGCGGGCAGCTGCAGGGCAGTCACTGAATCCGAAGGCGCTTTTGAAAATAGAGTTAAGTTCATGCTACGAGCTATGTCGCGAGTGAAATCTGCCCGACGTCGAAGTTGGGCAAAATGTTTTTCTAAACCAAGTTCTTTCAAGCGCGATAAAATAAAATCGAGCGCCCGCACCAGTGGTACGGCCGAAGAAAATAAGGTCTCGCCATTTTTATTTGCTTTTAATTCTTTACGTAAATCAAAATAATAACGAGGGCACGTCGCGGTTTCAGAAATTTTCCACGCTTTTTCAGATAATGAAATAAAACTAAGCCCGGTGGGTAACATCACGGCTTTCTGGCTTCCGGCAATAAGTACATCGATTTGCCACTGATCCATCGGTAGCGGAAATGCGCCCACGGCCGTGATTCCATCGACTACAAGTAATGCTGTGGTTTTTGCCACCAACTGTCCCAAAGCTTGTACCGGTTGAGTAGTCGCCGTACTTGTTTCACAGGCTTGCGTTAAGACTAATTTTATTTTTTTATTCGTTAATAATATTTTTTCAACTTTTTCAACTTCGACGGCATAGCCCCATTCGACATCTAAGCGATGAACTTTGGCGCCGTAGACTTCAGCCATTTCGGCCCAGCGCTCGCCGAATTTTCCAGAGATGATACATAATACTTCATCACCCGGTGAAAGCAAATTCACCAGAGCCGATTCCATTGCGCCACTGCCGGTTGCAGTGTGAATGAAGACAGAATTTTTTGTTTGAAAAAGAAATTTTAAATTTTCTAGAACTCGACGTAAGATCAGATCGAACTCTGGCGTGCGATGATGAATCATGGGTAGCGCTAAGATCTTCTGCACTTCGGGATGCAGCTGAACCGGGCCTGGAGCAAGAAGAATAGCATTTGACATAGGGAAACCTTCCGGATTTATTAAAGCAGATGAAACAATTTCTTTCGCTGATTTTTTTACTACTGACGGCATCAGTCATTCAATTTATGCTGTTGAGTACTTCGGGCTGTGCTTACAAACTAAGCTCAAGGTCGCAATTGCTTCCTGGTAATGTGAAGCGAATTCAAATTCCACTTTTTAAAAATAAATCAGTGGAACCCGGGGTTGAAGTTTTTTTCACGAATGCGTTGAAGACCGAGGCCTTAAAATCCAGTGTAGTTTCAATCCAAGACAAAGAAAATCAAAGTGAAGGAATTCTACAAGGAACGATTCAGTCCATTGACGTCGTCGCAGAAGAATCTGTCATTCAAGCCAAAGACACTAAGTTTTTACCATCCGAAACAGTGATTGCTACGCAGTACAAAGTGAATGCCACAATTGAGTTGGTTTTAAAAAGAAAGGGCAGCACTGAAATATTATGGAGCGGAATCTTTAAGCAAGGCAGTAACTACACGGCTCCGCAAATCACATTGCCCGTTATTAACACTGCAAACAGTCTTTACAATCACTCGGCGAAACGGCAGACTTTGGACGCATTATCGAAAGAAATGATGCAAGCAGCGTTCGATCGCATGCTTGAGAATTTTTAATAATATAAAGACGTGATTAAAACGTGAGTAGATAACAACTCAATATGGCAATTAACGATCAGGCGAAATTATATAAAGAACTGGAATCTAAAAAATTTCAGCCGATTTATTTTCTTTTTGGTGATGAGCCTTATTTATTAAATCAATGTACGCATCGTTTTAAGTTTTCGGTCTTAGATGAAAACACGGTCGATTTTAATTATTCAATTTTTTATGCCGCCGATGCAGAAGTGACGAATATTAAAGATGCCGTCGAAACTTTACCGGTTTTTAGCTCACACCGGTTAGTGATTTTAAAAAATGCACATGAGCTTAAAGACGCCGAATTATTAGAGCTGCAGCCACTTTTCGATAATCCGGTGCCTTCTACGGTTTTTGTGATTTTAGCGGAAAAAGTAGATAAGCGAAAAAAGGCCATCAAAACTTTGTTAGAGAATGCTTTTTGCGTCGAATTTAAAAAACCCTACGATAATCAAATACCGCAGTGGATTTCTTACTTATGCCAAAACGTCAGTCTAAAGATTTCTAACGAGGCCATTCATCGCTTGCATCGGTTAGTGGGAAATAATTTAAGCGAGTTAGAAAATCAACTTTTTAAAATTCAAGATTATTTAGGGGAACGCACACAAATCGAACTAACGGATATCAACGCCGTGGTGTCGTTTAGTCGCGAAGAAAGCGTTTTTGATTTCACGAAGGCCATTGGACAAAAAGACCGCGTGAAAGCACTCGAGCAATTGGTTGCGTTATTGGACCAAGGGCAAAACGAAGTGGCCATTATCAGTTTGCTAGCAAGACACATGCGGCTGCTATTAACGGTGCGGTCAGGTTTAGATCAAGGCATCGGCGGCGCGAAACTGGCAAGCTTAACGCAAGTGCCGAGTTACTTTATTGAAAGTTATTGTGATCAGGCGCGTATTTGGCCCATTCGTAAAATTGAAGAAGCCATTTCGGTTTTACACGAGACCGATAAAGCGTTAAAATCTTCGCCACTTTCTTCCCACATTTGGCTTGAGAACATGGTTTTAAAATCATGTTCACTTTAGTTAGCTGTTTTTAACATTAACACTGTCTCAATATAAGAATCAGCTTTAATTATGCGCTGAAATACCGATAAGTTAGCTATGAGCAAAGACGTAGTCCAAGGCAACCGTCGTAAGTTCCCGCGAAAATCTTTTCGTAAAACCATCAGTTTTATCGCGCAAGGAAATGCCGAAGTGGTTGATGCCGTTGAAATCGGTGAGGGTGGAATTTCGTTTAAGTCGAGCCATGAGTTAAAGCCGGAACAAAAAATGATCGTCAATTTCTTTTTACCAGATGGTGATTTCTTTTCGGTAAAAACCACTTTAAAAAACGTTCAGAATACGTCGCAGAATTTTATCTACGGGGTTAGCTTCGATGAAGTTTCTATTGCCCTAAAACGACAAATCCGAGCCTATGTGGCTCGGACTTTAATGAACTAAAACAAATTAGAATCAATACTAATTACTTAGAAGTGCCCAATGCTTTGTGCACTTGAGTCGACAAACGCGCAATTTTACGTGCGGCCGTTGATTTGCTGAAAACGCCTTTTTGTGCGGCTTTCATCATTTGGCTTGTGTAGTAAGATAATAATTCAGGGATCGCTTTCGCGTCCTTTTTAGTAACTGCAGACATTAAGCTTTTTTCGCCAGTACGAACTTTAGAACGGCGGTTCGTGTTGATTTCGTTTTTCTTAACGGCCTGACGGGCTCTTTTCGCTGCTGACTTGTGTTGTGCCAAGGTATAACCTCCATAAATTAGATCTAAAATAGATAAATAAACCAGCTATGGAGTTAACATAGAGCATCCTGACAAGCAAGACCAATCTGTTTTGAAGAACGCCGTGAAGATGGCCTTCGGAACCATGACCAGTCGGGTGCTTGGGCAGCTTCGTGAAAGCCTTTTAGCGGCGTACTTCGATAAACGCATTACTGATGCCTGGGCGGCCGCCTTTAGGCTGCCAAATATGTTTAGGCGCCTTTTAGGCGAGGGTTCGCTTTCGGTCAGTTTTATTCCCGTTTTTGTTGAGGCCCGCCACGATCATGACGTGCGAGCCCAAAACTTAATCAACTCTGTTTATACGTTTTTATTGTTAATTTTGGGATGCTTGACGACTTTTGGTGTTCTATATCCTGAGCCGCTTTTGAATCTCGTTTTAGATCCCGCCTACATTGCCGACACTGAAAAATACTTGTTAACCCTTCGCTTAGCCAAAATGATGTTTGGTTTTATTTTCTTCATCAGCTCGTACGCTTTTATCATGGGTATCTTAAATGCACTCGGGCAATTTTCACTGCCGGCCGTTGCGCCTACGTTGTGGAATTTATGTATGATTATTTCTACGGTTTTGCCGCACGAATGGTTTCCAGTTTTAGGAGATCAGCTAGCGTGGGGAGTTCTTCTTGGTGGCGCCATGCAGGCCGCAATTTTAATTCCGGCGCTTTTAAAGGCAGGGTATTTTCCGAAAATTTCGTTTGATTATAAAAATAAAGATTTTCAACGCGTGATTCGCAACATGGGGCCCGGGCTAATAGGTATGGGGCTTTTGCAATTTACTACGATCGTGAATTTACGATTTTCTTCAGCCTTACGTGAAGGAACGATTTCTTATATTAATTATGTTGATCGGCTAATTGAGCTACCGTTGTCTTTAATATCGGTGAGCCTGGGGACGGCGCTTTTGCCGGCGCTGTCAAACTTTTTAGCCCGCAATGAGCGGCATAAAATCGGACAGACGGCGCAGCACTACTTGGAACTCAATTTGTTAATCACGATGGCAGCGGCCGCCGGACTTTATTCTTTAGCGGAGCCAATCGTGCAATTGCTCTTTGGGCGCGGAAAGTTTCGTCCGGAAGATGTGTTAATGTGTTCACAAATTTTAAAAACATATTGCTGGATTATGATTTTTTCTAGTGGAGTTCGGGTTTTAACGCCGGCGTATTTTGCGGTTAAGAATACGTGGTTTCCGGCGATAGTGTCGGGGATATGCTTAGCGGTTCATATTTTTATGGCGCCCATTCTAATGGCTCGCTACCAAGTTCATGGGCTTATGATGTCGACGATTCTTAGTGCGACCTTAAATTTAGTTCTATTGCTTATATTTTTTCCACGCTTTGTTTCAGAATTTAAATACGTTGGATTTTTTAAGAGCGTGTTCATTTTTGCTTTATTAGCTTCGGTAACTGGTGGGGTGGCGCAAAGTTTTTACGTTTGGCAGCCTTATTTGAATTTTGGATTTTGGGGATTATTAATCAATCTATGCCTAAGCGCTGGCGCTGCGATTTTGATTTTTGTAATTTTAGGGCGTGTGCTAGGTGTAACTTTAGTGACAGAAGCGCTCAATCGAGTGAAGAAAAAATTTATTAAATAAAAAAAAGTCTACGTTTTTACGTGACCTTTTTAAATTATAAAATTCAATTACTTCTCGTTCGCTAAACCCTGGTAAGTATCGTGAATTTTTTGTTGCTTCTCAGATTCCGCTGACCAGCGCTTGGCTTCGCCTTCGTAGCCTTTTTTCTTGTTGTTCCAAGTTGTTTCTTCTGAGGCTAAAGTGCGGATGCCTTGGATTGTTTTTGATTCTTGGGCGCGCAATTCAGTTTCGCGGTCTTTCCATGATTTCTTTTCGGTGCTGACTAAACCTAATTGATTTTGGTAGTCAGCGATGATCGCTTCGCGCCTGGCTTGGTTTTGTTTAACTTGATTAAGTAATTGCTCTAACTGCTCGGCCTGTTTGGTTTCGGCTTGTAGCTTTTCTTTTTCTTGCACGATCAATTGATTGATGTCGCGCTCTTGCAGCAGAACTTTTTTAAGTGAATCGTTATTTTTTACGATTTCGCCCGAAACGGTTTCTTTTTGTTTTTGTACCGTCGATTTCGCTTTATTTACCTCAGATACGTTTTTGCTAACGATGTCTAAGTTTCGATCGTATTCTTTTTTATTGGCTTTCGCGTTTTCAAGGTTAGATTTAATTTTATCTAATCCTTGGCTTGCCGTCATTGGTTCCGCATCAGCAACGAAGGTCGCTAAAAGAATTGCGGCTAAAATCGTCGTTAAAATAGTGTTTCTTTTTAATTTCATTAGATGCCTCCTAAGGCTGCTGTATCGTCGGGTGCGCAAACATTTTTAAGTGAAGAACGGTAGTGACCAATTTCATCTTCCCAAACTTCACCTTTAAATTTCCATTTGTAACTTTCATCGTCTTCTGGCTTCAGCGCCGTTGGAGCGCGCTCTTTGATTTCGCCACCCGCCATTTGATAGCGGATGTGCTCTCCGGCGCCCGAGTAGATCTCGTAAGACAGAACTTCTTTTTGATCTACGAGGTGGTTCAGCGCCGTAATAAATTCGCCGAAACGAGCTTGTAAATTCTTAGCGGCCTGCGTGCGTAACATATCTTTTTCTTTATCAAGTCGTTCAATGGCCGCTAAACGCATTTTCTTGATGCCTTCACGGGCGCGCGAAATGATCATGTGCTCGACGCCCACCGCTAGATAGGTCTGTTCGGTTCGGCGTAATGTTTCGGACGAGGCGCCTTCGCGCTTCATCACCGAAAGCGAGTTCTTGGCTTGAAGCATTTTAAGACGTGCTTCGCGCTCTTTACGAATCAGATCAATCGTAATTTTATTAAATTTTGAGTTTTCATCTTCGTAGTTATTTAATTGTTTTTGCAAACTGGTGTAGACGGGGTGACGGGCTAACTCAACGATGAATGAGCGTGGTACGCCCTCAACTTCTTGTTGGTCAGAATTTTTTAACCAAGTTTTCACGAGCTCATAATATTTGACGGGGTCTTGGTTATTTTTTTGAAAGGCTTCTAACTTTTCTTGAACGGGAGCGTAACGTTTTTTTAAGTCATTAAGCACATTCATTCCATCGCCGAACTGGCAAAGGTTTAAATAACCCACGGTTCTTACGATATAAGTATCTGGCGCGTAAGCCTTACGAAAGAAATCAGTGTGCAACGAGAACATGTTTCCCGCCGCACCTTCATTGTCACCGGCTAAGATTTGCGTCCAAGCTTGCTCGACCATGCCTTGTAACCAGCTGGGGCTAGATTTATCGATCTTTAAATAAGTTTTATACGCTAAAGGGTAGTCGCCCTTCTGAAAGTAAAGTCGTGCCAGTGTCAACGCCGATAGATTTCTCATCGCATCTTTCTTTTTATCTTCAATTAATGGCCATGACGTTTCTAAATCGGTGATCGCTTCCTCAACCTTACCCTGACGGTAGTTAAAAATTGCTTTCAGTAAAAGTGATTCAGGGTAAAGAGGCGACTTTGGCGTGATAAAAGATAAAGCATTTTCTAATCGACCTAAATCGCCTTTTTTTGCATAGTGTTTAGCTTGCTTAAGAAGGTAAGTGTCATTCGTTGTAATATCTAAATCGAAAGCTTCAACTAACGGGTCAATAAGAGCAATATCAGTCGTTTCTAATGCGCTGACATTTTTTACTAAATTTTCAACCGCTAATTTTTTGAGCGTCAAATCTTTGGTTTCTTTTGTAACTTGAATCATTTTCTGACGAAATTCAGAGTAGAGACCCATTCCGAAAGCGGTTTCGGCATAATGATATAAAGCTTGCGTGCGGTAGTCTGGCTTTTCCATTAATTCCACGAATAAGCTCATCGCTAGATCATACTTTTTTTGGTATTCTAAAAAGATCAAGGCTTGTAACATTTTGAATTCATCGGGAGTGATTTCGACCAAATTGACCAACGTTACTTCGGGCGTAGCAATAAGCGGATCATTGACTAAATTCAACGGTGCTACCGGCGGAATCGCGCTCATCTTGCTTTCATCAACTATTTTTTTTGTTTCACCTATTGGTAAAACCTTCACTTCAGGAATTTTCACCATGTCTGGTGATTTTTTGGCCGCGACTTCGGGCAACTTCAAATCTCGCGGTGGGGGTAAAGAAAGCTTAAACTCTGCGGCGGCAATTTCTGATTCTTGGCCGATATCAAGTTTTGGAATTTCTTTTACCTTATAGACTTGACCACCCTTTTTTTGAACTAAATCAAAAGCAGGTACACCGGACTGGCGGTATTTAATGTTTGAAGCAGGTCTGCGGCCGGCCGCTTTGATTTTAAGTACGGTTTCAGCTTGCGCCGTAATCGTTACTAAAACTAGGGCCAAGGAAAAGACTTTTTTTACATTTCTTAATTTAAATAACATTCATATACGTTTTTTACTTCACCCTTATTTTGTGAAAAGAGTTATACCAAAAGTGATTGTTGTATCGTTTGCAGACTTTGTTGTTTCAGGACGTGATGATTCAGCCGCGTTATTGCCAATTTCATAGCGCTGAGATTTTTGGCTATAAAACGAGTTTTTAATGTCGAGGCGAAACGCCAAGTACTGATTGATAAATAACTGCTGCATGACCCCAATTTCAAAGTGGGGGGCACTTTTCATTTCAGCGGCGTTTGATTTATTTCCCGAGCCGTCTTTACTAATTTTTTGAACTTCATAATTAGTAATACCCGCACCGAGCGTGAAACCCATATCGAAATAAAGAATCGCCTTATTCATAAATGCCATTTTTGCGTAAAAGGGAGTATAAGTAACTGATGCGGCCATGGCGCTTTTCACTAAATTATAGTCGGGCGCAATACCGGTTGAAGTAACGGTCGCAGCCGTTCTTTCATACTCAACCACCGTATCATTGCGAGTTGAATTATAGTTTAAATAGCTAAGTTCGACGCCGAAATCTTCTGTGATATAATAACCCAGCATTCCGCCGAATGCGCGCGACTTTGCAAAAGGGTCATTAATAAGCGGACCGTACACGCCCGAAAGATAGAATTTACCAGCTTTCGCGAAAGTACGATTTTGAATAACACTGTATTCATCGTCTTTAGCAGACCAATATTTATCTTCAAGCTTTTTTAAATCAACCTTGTCGGACGCTTTCGCGGCGGGTGGGTTGGCGTCGGCACTGTTTCCAGAGCCGCTTCCAGCACCATAAGCCGGCACGCTGATCATCAGGGCTAACGCCGCCGATGTGATAGTATTCATTACTGTCTGTTTCATTAACTACTCCTAGTTTGTACTTTTAAATAAGAAAGGATATGTAACTAAAACTTTAGTTCCACCCTTTGGTTCAGGAAATTTCCACTTCGCAACTTTATTTAAAATACATCCTTCAACTGATGAATTTTTTAAAGTTGTGTCGTTGATTGCTTGCGTTTCAACTTGTCCGGTACTAGCAATTGTAAATTTCACGGCAACTTTACCATATAAATCTGGCGTGGCTGAAAGCTGACGCTCGTAACAGTAAAGAATCTGGCCTAATTGAGTTTTTATATATTGCGCGATGACTTCGCGATCTAAGCCACCACTGACTTCTGATTCTTCTTCGATAAGGCCTACGCCACCAGATCCAGTTTTACCCTGACCAAGGCCGCCACCTAAAGCTTGCGTTCCTTTGCCACCGCCAATACCTGAGGTTGATACGCCCGAACCGGAACCTGAAGATTCACCATTCCAATTGCGGCCTGATGATTCAACTTTTCCGACTGCGGCTAAAGCGCGCCCTGAAGGGCCTTCGCCGGCTTTAACTCCACTGGTTGTAACTAGTACGTTAGCCGTTCTGGCTTCGGTCGCTGAAACTTTGCCGATCAATTGCGAAATACGAACGCCCACCGCGCCTTTAAGTAAAGCCGAAACTTTGCCACCGCTGGCGGCTTGATTAGTTTCAATTTTGGAAGGTTGCTGCTGAGCTTGAGTTGGCGTTGGATTTTGTGGTTTCGGTGCCGACGCTTGCTTATGTCGCTCCATTGCTTTCTTCTTATCTAATTTTACAACCACGTTTAGGACCGATTTAGGCAATGCCATGGCTGATGGAGTTTCATTTTTGGGAGCTAAGAAAGAAAGAAATACTAAAAGGGCCGTCACGCCTAATGTAATGGCCAAAGTTTTTTTGCTTTGGGCATCTAGAACTTGTCCTTTAGGAATTTCGCCTAGATGGGCCGCGGAATTAACATTAACAATTTTAGATTTAATGACAAAGCCGTCGTGTTCTTCTTGAAACCATTCGGTCGTTGGTTTGAAATTAAAATTATGCTTTTTGCCGTGAATAGCAAACGGAAATGCATGGCCCTGCGTCGTTAAATGCGATTCTAAAATTCGGTTTTTATGCACAACTAAATAAATTTGCTGAGCCATCGCGCCTTGCGTAGCTAATTTATCGAAATCTTTTAAAAGATGTTCTTCTTTTTCAATGATTTCGAATTGGATCATAGATTTTTTTAAATCGATAACGGTCGCTGGCGTAATCGCTTGATCAGCAACGGCTGACTTAAGATCGAATGAAATAAAGTGCCAACCATCAGCGCGGTATTCAAACGCTGAATCGAATGCCGAGCTCATATCATCGATTGATACAATGTTGGCTTTACGAGAAGAGCCAAAAGTTTGGTAAGGCGACTTAGGGTCGATTCTCCATACTTTCGAACGGCCATCATGTGTCGTCTGCTTGAGTTTTAGAACTCCCATTTTAGTATCCTCTCTCATTCATTAATCAATATAAAGTGACGTGTCGCGAATCTTTTGGTCCATGTCTTTTTGCACGTCGTGCAATGGCATAAACTTCAGGCCCTTCTTTTGTACAAGGTAGGCCCCATCGGGATTGCGAATTGTTCCCTTCAAGTTCATTTCCGAGAAATTAACCTCTTGAACTTGGCGGACCTTTTGTGTTTTGGCGTCACTGTTGATTGCTATGAATAGCAAAGATACAACCACAGTTAACGTCAGTACGTTTGTTCGAATCATTTTTTCCCCACATTAGGCTCCCTTCAGAGCCGTTCAACCAGTAATTAGATCCCAGAAACGTGCGACGTGATCTGATTGTTTTTATTCGTTTTCAAAAATTCAATTTTTCTTTTTAACCAATCTTTTTGCTCAAGGTCCGAAGATTTTGCTAGTGCCTTTTGGTAGCTCACAATCGCATTATCTTTGTTCAAAGCAAAATGCTCATGAACGCGGGCTTGTTCAATTAACATATCGACATAATCTGACTTCCAGTTAAGGAAATTTGACGCCAATTTTAATGCTTGTTCCGTCTCACCCTTTTGGGCCGCGGCTTCTACGTAAAGAATTCCCATTCCATAAGTATAAAGCTCTTCATTAGATAATCGAGAAAATTCTTCCGTGGCCGTGATATAATCTCTGTCTGAGAAGCTTTTTAAAGCGTTCATGACGATCAAATCCGGAGACGATTTCTTCATGTCTAATACTTTTTCGAAAAATGGTAAAGCACTGTTGATACCTTCGACAGAATAAAGAACTTTACCTTTTTGATAATTCATCACGGAATTTTCTGGATCTAAGGCCAATGCCTTTTCGACCATCCAAAGAGCCTTATCGGTTTCATCTTTTTTGTCGGCAATGACACTTAGGTAATACAAACCCATTGCGCGATTTTCTTTTGTTGCCGTTAATTTGAAAGCTAACTTTTCGGCATCGTCATATTTCTTTAGTTGCAAACAACCACCTAGACTGGCGGCCGTTGGTGACTGTCCATCGCATTTTTTTTCGGTAGCGGGCAGGCGAGAGTATCCATTTTGGCTAACCGTTAAAGAGTTCGGAACAAACGATGAAAGCAATTTAGCAGACGGAAACTGTAGACGCGGCTCGACCGTTTTTTCGGTGCTCATTTCATTCCAATTTACTGATGTACTAACGCTAGGCGAAAGTTGTGAAAGCTTTCTTAATTGCGCAAGGTTATCGATGCGCTTTTGATTAAAAGGCACGGTCAATTTAACAAGCTCAGAGCGTAAAGTTTTTTGCTCTTCTGGCGTTAAACTAATTGGTACCGGCATGTTTGATAAAGCTTCGATAAAGTGCGTGTAAAGGCGGTCAATACCTTGTAGCGCTTGCAACTGGACCTTATCTGACTTCGACATCTTAATTGTTGAAGAGTAAGCGGTGAAGGCTTTGTCTAACTTTTCAGTTTTTAATGAAAGCACCATCGCGAATTTATTTTCGCGCGCTTTTACACTTTGCGCGACAAATTCTTTTTCTAAGACAGCTGATTGAATCAGGCGAGCTTCGGCGCGCGCATCGGCGTCCACCGGGCGGTTATTGATCTTTAATGAAAGATTGAAGGCCTCAGTATATTTGTTTTGCGCTAAAAATGCTTTCGCTTGATCAATTAAAATCGTGGTCGCGTACGGTTCAATATTATCTTTTAAAATTTGATTTTGAATTGATTCTAATTCTACCGAATTTTTAGCGTTATTAAATGAACGCATCATTTTAGCTAGCAAATCAGTACGTTTTGATTTGTCGGCCTTTTCAAAAAGACCCTTGTAACAGCCCCGCGCTTCGGGAAGTTGGTTGTTAATGCGCAGCAAATCGCAAGATAATTCGAAATGTTTAAAGGCTTGTTGAGGTTCACTTTGCGCCAGTTCACGTAAAGTTGGAATAGCTTGTTTGATTTGACCTGCATCAATGAAAGCCTTAGTTGCTTCTTTAATTGCATCTAAACGGCGTTTATCTTGAGGATATTGTTTCACGAAGGCCAAGCTCATTTCGGCACCTAAGACTTCAAATCCATTTGAGTAAGCCAACGAGATCGCCTGCCAGGCCGAGTCTTGGCCTAATTTAGAAGAAGCGTACTCTCTGGCGAAATCTCTTAATTGATCGATTCGCTTTAGCGGTGCTAAGTTTTCGGAATCGACCTGAATTTGCGAGTAGTGGGCTTCTTCGATAATTTTGGTTAAACTGTTTTTTCGAGCATCTGCAGTTACATCTTTTAAGATGCCCTTGGCAAATGCTTGTATAGCTTTAAAATCTTTTTTGATATTATATATATCTAAAACAATATCTTCCGACTTCAACTTAATATCCGGATTTTTTACTTTTTTAGTTAACGGTAATAGTGAGGCTAGCGCTAAGTCGTAATCATTTTGCTTGTAGGCAATGAAACCTAATTTGTAACGAATTTGGGTAATATGTTCACCGTTTGCATAATTGGTAACGTACTCAGACGCTAACATTTTTTGACGTTCAACTTCGACCACGTCGTCTTTAACTTCAAGCTGTTTTTCAACTGAATAAAGGGCGCCGTAAAGAGCGTCATGCGCCATGGTCTTATCAAGTGCTGCGTGATGCGCAACTTGTTCATAGTTCAAACTTGCTTCAGAATAGTGGCCCTGTTGAAATTGCAGTTCAGCGAAGGCGTAACGTGATTTAGAATCAGGTTTAGAAATATCTTCGTTCGCAAGTAATATTTCAAA
>JACMNA010000139.1 GCA_014378765.1 Bdellovibrio sp.
AGGAAGTCTTAAGCTCAGAACATTATATCCTTTATCGAAAAAATATTGAGAAAATCCATGCATAAAAGCCGGCGACTCATGCAATCCATGTATAATTAAAATTGATTTCGCAGTTTGCCGCCCATGCGAATAAAAGCGGGTCGCGTGGATATCTTCACTGACTAACAGTTTATCTTGGGCAATGTCACTTTGGATTTGTTGTACGACTTGATTAAAAGACAATGAATCGGGGTTGCGGGGTGCATGCGTACAACCAAAGACTACTGTCAGGATTAAAGGCAGAATATAATTTATTTTCATTAAAATTAGTTTAACCTAGGTCAGGTTAAAAGGGGTTGTCTACGGCCTTGCTTAGACCTTATCCCGACTTTGGGTTTGGTAACCAATTTGACACTAAAAGCCTCGACGCTGCAAAAACACTTTAGTAAGGTCTTTTGCATGGCAAAACAGACCTTTAAAATTGATGGGCTTTCAATCCGTTTAGAAAATTTTTATCAAGCGGTTTATAATTCGGATACCCATTTCGAACTAGATGAATCAGCCCGCGTCGAAATTAAGAAATCGCGTGATTACATCGAAGGCCGCATCAAAACTGGTGAGGTCATGTACGGAGTTAACACCGGGTTTGGTGCTTTTTCATCGGTGCGAATTTCAGATTCAGAAATAGAACAGTTACAGAAAAATTTAATTCGTTCGCACTCGGTCGGAGTGGGTGATCCGTTCACGCGCGAGCAATCTAAGGGAATGATGATTTTACGCGCGAATACTTTGGCGCGTGGTCACAGTGGAATTCGCGTCGAAGCCATCGAAAAAATTATTGAGTTTTTAAATGCCGGCGTGATTCCGATAATTCCTAGTCAGGGCAGCGTGGGCGCTAGTGGTGACCTTGCGCCGCTGTCTCATTTAGCTTTAGCGTTGATTGGCGAAGGTGAAGTGTGGGGCGATAGTCTAAAAGGTATTAAGCCGCTGGAGCTAAAAGCCAAAGAAGGCTTATCGATGATTAATGGCTGCCAAGTGATGAATGCGGTTGGCATGTTAGCGCTTTATGAAGCACAAGATTTAATAAAATTATGTGATATCAGTGGTGCCCTTTCACTTGAGGCGTTACGTGGTTCACGTAAACCTTTTGATCCGTTGATTGCGGCGACTCGCGCCCATGCGGGCGAAGCGCCGACGGCTCGTAATTTACTACGCATTATGGGAAGCACCAGCGAAATTGCCGAAAGCCACGCCGAGAATGACCCGCGCGTGCAAGATGCCTATTCACTTCGTTGTATGCCGGCCGTTCACGGCGCGGTGAAGATGGCGATTAAATATACGAAACAAGTTTTAGAAACCGAAGCCAATTCAAGTACAGATAATCCGTTGGTTTTTGCCGACGCAGGAAAAATTTTATCGTGCGGTAATTTTCACGGTATGCCGGTCGCACACGCGATGGATTTTGCGGCGATTGCGATTTGCTCTTTGGCCAGTATTTCACACGAACGAATTTCAAAACATATTTCGACGCAGATGAGTGAACTACCACCGTTCTTAGCCCCTAAGGGCGGACTGAATTCGGGGCACATGATCGTGCAAGTGGCGAGCGCTAGTTTAGTTAGTGAAAATAAAGTTTTAGCTCATCCGGCCAGCGTGGATTCGATGCCGACTTCGGCCGAAAAAGAAGATCACGTTTCAATGGGCAGTATCGCGGCCAGAAAGTTTACGCAGATTTTAAAAAACGCGCAGAATGTGATTGCGATGGAGTTTTTATCGGGCACGCAAGCGATCGACATGATTGCGCCCCTCAAACCTACGGCGGGCGTAAAAGTTGCGTTCGACGTTATTCGTAAAAAAGTACCATTCGCTAACGAAGATCGTGTTTTTTCTAAAGATGTAAATGAAATTCGAAAATTAATTTTATCAGGTGAGCTTTTACGAGAAGTTGAAAAAGCCATTGGCGAATTGGAGCTATAATGTCAACGTCACGAGTAGTTAAATCCCCAACCGGAACGAAACTTTCTTGTAAGGGTTGGTTACAAGAAGCGGCCTACCGCATGATTCAAAATAATTTAGATCCGGCCGTGGCCGAAAATCCAAAAGATTTAGTCGTGTACGGTGGTATTGGCAAAGCGGCGCGCAATTGGGAAAGTTTCGATAAAATTTTAGAGGCCTTAAAACAATTAGAAAATGATGAGACGTTATTAATTCAATCCGGAAAACCCATCGGCGTTTTAAAAACGCACGAAGATGCGCCGCGAGTATTACTGGCAAATTCAAATTTAGTTCCGAAGTGGGCCAACTGGGAAACCTTTCACGAGCTTGATAAAAAAGGCTTGATGATGTACGGGCAAATGACGGCGGGCAGTTGGATTTACATCGGTACGCAAGGCATTGTGCAAGGCACTTATGAAACTTTCGCCGAAGTGGGGCGCCAGCATTTCGGCGGCAGCCTTGAAGGAAAAATTATTTTAACCGCGGGCTTGGGTGGCATGGGCGGGGCACAGCCTTTAGCGGGAGTTTTTGCGGGGGCCACGGTGTTAGCGGTTGACGTAGATCCGGTAAGTATTGAAAAAAGATTGCAATCAAAGTACGTCGATGAAAGCACCACCGATATTGATGATGCAATCGCGCGTGTACAAAAATACGCGAAAAATAAAGAAGCTAAATCAGTGGCGCTACTTGGCAACATGGCCACGGTGATTCACGAGTTACTTAAAAAGAATTTTATTCCTGATGTTTTAACCGACCAAACCTCAGCGCACGATCCGTTAGTGGGTTATATTCCTGAAGGCTACAGCGTTGATGCCGCGGCGGTCTTCAGAAAAGAAAATCAGAAGGCTTATCTTGAGGCAGCTTACAAGTCGATGGCAAAACACGTCGAAGGCATGCTCGCAATGAAAGCGCGTGGCGCAATTACTTTTGACTACGGAAATAATTTACGTGCGCGCGCCCAAGAAGCTGGCGTAAAGAATGCGTTTGATTACCCAGGATTTGTACCGGCCTACATTCGCCCGTTATTTTGTAAAGGCAGTGGACCTTTTAGATGGGTGGCCTTATCTGGCGATCCACAAGATATCAAAGTAACTGACGATGCAATGAAAGAATTATTCCCGCACAAAAAAGATTTACTGCGATGGCTTGATATGGCCGAAAAAAGAATTCAATTTCAGGGGTTACCCGCGCGCATCTGTTGGCTGGAGTACGGTGAACGCGCCTTAGCGGGAGCGATGCTAAATCGTCTCGTCAAAGAAGGAAAAGTAAAAGCCCCAATTGTGATTGGCCGCGATCATTTAGATTGCGGATCAGTCGCAAGCCCTAATCGCGAAACCGAAGCCATGAAAGACGGGTCAGACGCCGTTAGTGATTGGCCCATGTTATCGGCTATGGCTTTAGTAGCCAGTGGTTCAACGTGGGTGTCAATACATCACGGCGGCGGCGTGGGAATGGGTTACTCGCAGCACTCAGGTCAAGTGATTGTAGCCGACGGCACCGAGGGCGCCGCGCGAAGAATCGAACGCGCGTTAACGACCGATCCCGCGATGGGCGTGTTTAGACACCTCGATGCGGGCTATGAACTGGCGCACGAGACCGCGCAAGAGCGTGGAGTGAAGAGCTGTTGGTTGTAGGCTTCAGGCCTATACCATATCCGATATTATTAAAATGTAGTAACGTTACGGATTTTTCGGACCGAGTTAGGTATGTAAATTACTCGGCCTTTCTTAAGAAGATGAGGCTACCCACGTCTTGGTAACCTAGTACCCATTTTTTGTTATTCACTATATAGCTTAACAGCGCTTCGTTTCCTTGAAAGCGATCCAGCAAGAAAGCGCTAATCTGGTATTTTTCGACTTGTTGTTCGAAGGCTTGCGGACTGCGCGAAAAGGCCGCGTACTCGTTTAAAAAAAAGTTCGTGTCGGTAACGAAGCCGTGGTAAAATAATTTTCTTTTTCCATCCCAGGCCCACGCTAGATAGCTGCCGAATAAATGAGAATTATAAACGTTGCCGATTTGCGGGTAGAGTTCAAAAAATTGGGCCGCTTGTTGAGGCACAACGGCCGGGTCTAAACCTAAGCCAAATCGGCGTGGGCCTGAAATAGTTTCGTATCCAAAGAAAATATTTTGCAGTGCTAACAATAAGGCGATGCTTGCCGCCACTAGATTTAATTTTTTAAAGGCAGGCGTGTCGGTTATCCGTCGGCTTAGGGTGTAATTTAAAAAAATCAGCGCAAAGCACAGGGTGGGTACAAAGCGAATGGCGTAAAGACCATAGGCGATAAAAAATAAACTAGCTAACGATTCAAAAAAAGAATTAGATTTTCGAGTTTTATAAATTAAATATAAATTCAGTAAAATTAATAAAACTAAGAACAAAGTTTGTTTACGAAAAATAAATAGCGAAGCCAGAGTCGGCATCCACTCGAAATAATACTGTCTAAATATGACGCCTTCGTTTGTCGCAAATTGTAGAGGGTATAAAAAACCTTGAAGCCCACGCGGATTAAATAAACAAATCAGTACCGAAGTAAAAGTTAGAATAATTAAATGCCGGTAGTGCCGCCGCGGCCACTGTTTGTAATTACAAAATAAATACAGAAAGCACAGCGCCCAGCCAATCGGATAGACGGGGTGCACATTCACCCAGAATAAAAACAGTGCCGGTAAAATATATTTCCAGCGGTTGGGGCGTAAACTTTCAAAGTAAAGAATTGCTAGCACCGTAATAATTAAAAAATCTGATAATAAAGAAGTACGCTCCATCAGCCTAAAACTCATCGCATAGATCGCGAGAATTGCTGACACGGACCAAATAAATAACGTACTGCCCGAATTGCGTCGGCATAAAATCGGAAACGAAATAAAAAATCCGATCAGCACCACTTTGCAAATGATAATAAAATTAAATCC
>JACMNA010000015.1 GCA_014378765.1 Bdellovibrio sp.
AACCATTTCATCAACGATATTCACGTTGCTTGATTCAATTTCACCTTGCGCTAAGTAACCCATGCCGCTGGTACCTGGGCGCGCTTGATTTGGTTGTCCGCTTGCGGGCGTTGGTAGAAATAAATTCTTACCGACGTTCTTCAAACCAGCTGGATTGATAAAATTGACGATATCAATTTGACCAATTGATTGTGATCCCTGGTCTTTATTAAGCGTTGCACGCACATCACCCGCCGGCGTAATTTCAATTGAAATGGCAGCTTGCGGAACAATAATTTCTGGAATCAATGCATTACCGTTTTTATCGACAATGCGACCGTTACCATCTTTTTTAAATGATCCATCACGCGTGTAAGCCACATCACCATCTGGCGTTCTTAACTGAAAAAATCCGGTTCCTTCGATTTGTACGTCTAAAGGATTTTTGGTGATGATCGCTTGACCCATCGTGAAATCTTTTTGAATGGCGGCCGTTCTTACTCCTAAACCTGTTTGCACGCCGGTCGGAGTTACCGAGTTAAGGCCAGACGCTTGGCCCGGTTCTTTTAAATTATGATAAACTAAATCTTCAAACTCTGCGCGACCTTTTTTAAAGCCGTAAGTATTTACGTTCGCAATATTATTGGCGATCGTGTCCATATTATTTTGTTGGGCTAACATACCGGTTGCGGCTGTGTTTAAACTTTTAATCATCGATTACCCCTTTGTGCTTCCCACAACATTGATCAACTTATCCGCCATTGCATCATAGGCGTGAATGGCCTTCTGAGTTCCTTCGAACACTCGCTGCGCTAAAATCATCTCTGTCATTTCGTTCACGATATTCACATTACTTGTTTCAAGAAAACCCTGCTTTAAATTCGGTACCGCAATCGCGGACATATCCGGAGTCTGATTCGCCTTGAAACTATAATTATTACTGCCCACTTTTTGTAAAGCGTCTGGGTTATTCACCTTAAGCAAAGACAGCTTTCCTAATTTACGCTCGCCATCAAAAACTTCGCCCCCATCTGAAATGTAAGGTTGCGACTGGCCCGAAAACCGCGCAGTACGTCCATCCGCCGCGCCCTCGCCCTCTAATAAAACAGCGTTTCCATCTTTAGTTACTAACTGCCCATTACCATCGACAGTGAAATTGCCCGCACGGGTTAATTGCACGCCACCCGGAGTTGAGATTTCAAAAAAACCTTGGCCATCAATGGCCACGTCTAATTTACCGCCCGTTGGCTTAAGGCTTCCTTGTTCGAAATTAGTGAAGGTACCGGCCGCGTCGACGTAACTTTTATCGCCGCCGTTAATATCATAAAAACTTTCAATCGAGGCCGGAACGCGTGGCACCTGAATCACTTGCGGCTCTTTTTCAATGGCCGTTAAGTACTCGCCAAAAGTCTGCTGATCGCGCTTAAACCCCGTTGTATTCACGTTCGCAATGTTATTGGCGATCGTGTCGATCTTCAAAGTTTGAGCTAGTGATCCACTTAGAGCGGTATAAATTCCTTTTGTACTCATTCGCTTTTCTCCTCAATACTACAATTTAGCAACGCAGGTGCCATCAAGACCTCGACTAGTATTTGGTCGCAAAATAAAAATCTCGACTTAATGAATTAGGTTTGACAACCGAAAAGGCAATTTCACGGCTAGACTAATTACTAGGTCCTGTCAGCAATTTGTCGGCAATTAAAAACTCGACTGTCAAAATTGTCCTCTCGACCAAACCGCTATTTTTTTGCGATACTGATAGAACTTTATGAAGAAATATATGCGCTTTCCTATTCTTTTTCTGATTCTTCTAATGATCGCACAGATAATTGTACAACCAAGCTTGGCGGCCGTTTCCAAAGCCGAAGCCCCTTCCACCCTAAATTTAACTTTGAAACAAAAGTTAAAAATGCTGGAGAGCAAACAGACCAATCAAACCGACCACTTTATTTTTGACCTACCGGTTACTTATAATAAAAAAGTCGGTTATTGGATTTCGTTTTTTCAAACGCGCGGTAAAGGCTTCTTTCGTGACTGGTTAGGTAAAGCCACCAAGTATATGCCCCTTTTGCAGTCCGAACTTAAAAAAGCCGGCTTACCGACAGATCTTGCTTACATGGTCATGATCGAAAGTGGATTTTCTTCACAAGCCACAAGCACGGCCGCCGCCGTTGGCCCTTGGCAGTTTATCGAAAGCACGGGCCGCAGTTACGGCCTCAAAAAAATTTGGTGGCTTGATGAGCGTCGTGATATTAAAAAAAGTACGCTGGCTGCCATTCGATATTTAAAGGATTTGCACACTGAATTTGGCTCTTGGTATTTAGTCGCCGCTAGTTACAACATGGGCGAAAACGGTTTGCGCCGCCAAATTAAAAAATATGGAACAAATGATTACTGGCAACTGGTCAAACTAGGCGCCCTGCCGCAAGAGACGCAAGATTACGTTCCAAAAATTTTAGCGGCGTTAATGATTTCAAAGGCTCCAAATCTTTACGGCTTTCGCGACATCGATGCGCAGTACCCATTACAATACGAAGTGATGTGGGCTCCCGCCGGAACCGATCTTGATCAATTAGCCGATCACCTCAACATCACTCGTAAAGCGATGAAAGATATGAACTCAGAAATTTTATTAGGTTATATTCCCAAACAAGTTGAAGGGCATCACATTCGCATTCCATTAGGGTCGCTCGCAATGGCTCGTCAATTCTTTAAAGATCAAAATAAGAAATTTGCACTGGATTGATATGACAAACCCACCGAAACCAAAATTGATCGTTCAAAAATACGGTGGCGCCACGTTAGCTGATCCAGAAAAAATAAAACACGCCGCCCGCCGCATCTGCGATTTGCATAAATCTGGAACTCAAGTAGTGGCCGTTGTTAGTGCGATGGGGCAAACCACAAATCAACTGATTGATTTAGCCAAGCAAGTTTCGCCTCATCCACACCTTCGCGAATTAGATATGTTATTAACCGTGGGCGAGCGTATCAGCATGTCGTTGTTAAGTATGGCACTTAATGATTTAGGGTGTTCGGCCATCAGTCTCACTGGCAGCCAGGCCGGCATTCTGACCGACGAAAATCACGTCAACGCCCGCATCATCGATGTAAAAGGTTTTCGCGTTGAAGAAGCACTCACCTGTAATAAAGTCGTCATCTTAGCGGGCTTTCAGGGCGTGTCACCGGTCACCAAAGAAATTACCACGCTGGGCCGCGGTGGTTCCGACACCAGTGCGGTCGCCATGGCCGGATACCTCAATGCTGACCGCTGCGAAATTTTAAAAGATGTGGATTGCGTTTTCACCGCCGACCCAAAAATTGTAACAAACGCGCATCCCATAAAAAATCTAAACTACAAACAACTCATCGAAATGACCAATTGGGGTGCCAAAGTTCTACACCACCAATCCGTCGAAATGGCGCAGGCCAAAAACGTAAAACTTTACGTCGGCTCCGCCGCCAACGCGCAATCACAAGGCACACTGATCACCAGCGATTTCAAATTCGCTAAACACCAAGCCGTCGCCGTTAATTCTTTCGCCAATGTTTTCGAAATTCAAATCAACGCCGACATCGACGTAGCCCCGAAACAATTTTTAAGCCTATTAAATCAAAGCAACATCGGCCGCGCTCAGTTTCTGCATTCTGAAAACAACACGCACTTCATCACCGCCCCCGAAGAAACGATGCATGCCCTTAAAGCGTTTGAAGCCAAACAAGATCTATATAAAATAATTAAAAATGATATCGCCGCGATTTCCGTCACATACTCTGAAGCCGTCAACGACGCCGATTTACAACAAGCTGAAAAAAAACTAAGCGAAGAAAAAATAAAAAATTTAAAAAGTTTTGCCCTGATGTACAGTCTGCATTTCTTCGTCACCGCCGAACAAAAAAATGCAGCGATCAAAGCGCTGCATTCATTCATCTAACTATTTCGGATCAAACTTCGGATCAAAAAATCCACCCTGTTTATCACGATCCCCGTGACGAACCTGAATCATTTTAAAAAGATCCATATTACGAGTGCCCATACCCAAACCACCGGCCACTCCACGCAGACCTTTATTAGAATATTTATCCGGATCAAAACCCAATCCATCTTTCGATTTCAAATTTCCATTTCCATTATTTTTACCGCCACCAAACATAGAACCAACAGCCGACTTCAACATACTTAAAGCCCCACCGTTACTATTCTTCTCCGGATCACCGTCACCAGCCGCAGGCGCGCCCGCCGCACCACCACTGCCTCCACCGCCACCACCAGTACCACCACCACCAGGCAACGCTTCACCACCACCACCTAATTTACCAGCAACAGTTCCATCACCAGACGGAGCATCCTTACGCCCACTCCAATCCATATTACCAGTATCAAAATTACCACCACCACCGGTAGTTCCCGGAGGAGCGCCAAAGTTAGATGGGCCCGGACCAGGAGAAGAGTTGACTGGGATACCATTCGCGACGGCTTTCTTTCCAATCTCTTCACCGCATATGGCACCATGGGGCGCACGTAAACATTCGCAAACTTTAGAAGTGTAATCTAGGTCACCGAGTTTACATGGTACAATCGGAGCTCTTTCACAATCTGGCGGCGGAGAATCCCCCATGCACCTTTCCGCAGAAGGTCCGCAAGTTCCGTCGGCCCCAGCAGCGCCAGTTGAGTTTTGACAAGCGCATTGTTGCCCAGCTTTTTGAGCTGCGCTGGATTGATTCATAATATCATTTAAAATGCTACGATCTTTTTTGACTTGAACCGAGCAATACTCCATTGCTGGCCTCAACACAGGCTTAATTTTATCTTGCTCTTTTTTAAGATAGTCGATTTCCTTTTGCAATTTACCTTCAGTAGTTGAAGTCGGATCTGGCGCAAGATACTGTTCGCAAATTTTTGTTAAATCCGCGTTTTCTTCAGAAGGGCAATCATTAGCACAAGCTTCTTGATCTGCATCACATGTAACTAAAAATCCGCTCATAAGTGACTGTAAACCACTAGAAGCCAAACTTGCTATTGCACATTGCGAAACAGCACTCGTATTTGCCTCACGTGCTTTAGCCGCACCTTGTTGCGTAACTACTCCAAGAACACTTTGAGCTACTGTCGAAAGACCGTTAACTATGTCGTTAGTTTCTGCTTTTTTTTGCGAACAACTTTTTTCAGTTTTTTTAGCCGAACTAATGCATGCGTTAAATTTCGCGACGTTAGTTTTCACGCAGTTTACCAATGGCTCATTAGTAATCGACTTATTTACAGCTGGAGCAGATTTTTTATCACTACAAGTCCCAGCCGACTCTAGGCCTATTACTTGACCATTCGAACATGAGCAAACATACCTGTCGGCGTCATTTTTACTCCACTCACCAATTTTTTCATTTCTACATTTAGCAGCTTTAATTGGATCATTACCATCGTCTTGTGGTGAATCAGCAAATTTTTCTTGAGCGCAATTTTTCATAGGACCAATTTTAGTACCTGAAGAATTTATAGGTGCACAGGTACAATTTCCATCACCATCGACAGTTGGATCCCATACAAATGTATATTTATCTTTATGTTTTTGCTTAGCCTTGGCACATAGAGAACTTTTTTTATTTTGATCAATATTTTTTAAACAAAAATACTGACCTTTAGAATTAGTTCTGCTCCCAGATTGATCGTCGATATACTGTGGATTATCAGGATTTACGGCTAACATACCTATTGAATTACACTGCGCCTTGCCTTGCGTATCGTTTGAGGCTTTTACACAAAAATGATCTGTTTCAACAAAATTTTCATCAGCAAAATACAAACTTCCCAACTTAACATTACAATCCTCTTTTATTAATTTTATTGGCTGTTGCTGGGCCGCAAATACAAAAATTCCATTAAACATCGATGTTAATAAAATAGCTAAAAAAGTGACTCTCATTCCCATAAGCACCTCAAGTATATACATCGGTATTCTCACAACAAGACTTGAGTCTAAGATGTATCACCGTGAGACAAAAAACAAGATTTCGGAACAAAAACTCGATCTTCCGCGAATGAAAACTTCCGAATAGCAACCCCAACAAGCGCAAGACAAGCCATGACGCCACCGCCATTTACAAATCGCGTACGAATCACCTAAACTCCCCGCATGACAAAAGAAAAAAAATCTTTCTTCGACTACACCGTAAAAGCCACCGATGGCTCAAACTACGATCTAGCAAAACACAAGGGCCAAGTAACCCTGGTGGTCAACGTCGCAAGCAAGTGTGGGTACACCCCGCAGTACAAAGGGCTTGAAGAAGTTTACCAATTGGAGAAACAAAAGCCGTTCGCGATTTTAGGCTTTCCGTGCAATCAATTTGGCGCGCAAGAGGCCGGCAGCAATGAAGAGATTCAACAATTTTGTTCGCTGAATTATGGAGTCACTTTTCCGGTGTTGGCCAAAATCGAAGTGAACGGGGCCAACACGGACCCGGTGTACAAATATTTAAAAGCAAGCGCACCAGGATTACTAGGCACCGAAATGATCAAATGGAATTTTACTAAATTCTTGGTGGGCCGAGATGGCCAGGTTTTAAAACGTTATGCGCCTACAACAGAGCCAAAAGACATTGTAAAAGACATCGACGAGGCTTTAAAAACCTAGTCATCAGCGAAATTAAATGTTTACCAAATTTCAGCCGATAACAGGGCATGATAAAAGTCGAAGTTGGGCAAACATACCTTGAAGAAGAGTTCTACCAGAAGCTGCTTTTCGCCATGGAAGAAAACATCGGTGAATGCTTCAAAATATTTACCAATTATTTTTTCGAAAATACAGTAGATAATAAAATTAGAATTATAGAGATTGTGGATTATAAAACTTTCCGAGAAATGCAAAACGAATGTAGAAAAAACATTGAAAAAAAACAATGGTTCGAACTCTATGAAAATGGCGGTCGGTTGAATTTATTGCTATGTCGATTAGATCGTACTGGAAAATACTCGGTCGTTTCGGAAGATAATACGCGCACACAAAATAGTTTTCAAAGCTGGGCCGATGAGTATCCACCTCAAAAGCCCATGACTCAAGATGAAATCCGAGAGGCCGTCATGGAACTTTCTGGATTTTTTAAAGCCCATATAGAGCAACCTAAACTAAGCTCTAAAAAAGCCATGTAATAAAAATTGCTCATTTAAATATTGGCTTGGATTTTCCTTACTTAACGATTCATAGATCAACTGCTTGGCCCTATTTTGCTTTAATTCTATTAGATGTTTGATAGTTATATCTTTAGACAAAGTCACCGCCTGCTTGTGGTCATCATAATTATGCATTAGAAGCTCCCCATCCTTTACGCTAAAAAACAACTTAATTTCATCACGCTCACGCTTAATTCCATAAGTTTGAATAAGCAATTCCTTAAGATCCGAAAATCCACCCACTACTTTGATCTGATCCATATTAATTAACTCCCTAGTCAATTAATATGCCTAACTGCAAATACTTGGCAGTCCGCGCCGTAGCTGGCAAAAGCCTAGTCATCAGAGAAATTAAATCTTTTCTAAGCTCAAGCCGATAACAGGGCATGATAAAAGTCGAAGTCGGCCAAACATACCTTGAAGAAGAGTTCTACCAAAAGCTGCTTTTCGCTATGGAAGAAAACATTGGTCATTGCTTCAAAATATTTACGCATTACTATTTCGAAAACACCGATGATAATAAAATTAAAATTGCAGAAATTGTTAACCATAATAGTTTCCGAGAAATGAAAAATGACAGTCGAAAACACATCGAGAAAAAACAATGGTTCGAACTTTACGAAAATGGTGGTCGGTTAAATCTGGTTTTATGCCGTTTGGACCGTACGGGAAAATTGTCAGTGGTCACGGAAGATAATACGCGAACACAAAATAGCTTTCAAAGCTGGGCCGATGAGTATCCACCACGTAAGCCGATGACGCCAGAAGAAATTCGTGAGGCCGTCATGGAACTTTCAGGCTATTTTGAAGCCCAAATTGAGCAGCCTAAACTAGGCTCGAAAAAAGCCATGTAAAACAAATTGCTCGTTTAAATACTGACTTGGACTTTCGTTACGTAAAGATTCAAATAATAACTCCTTACACCTGTAAGGCAGGTTCTCAGCAAGGTCTCCAGCAGTAATATCTTTTGAAAGACTCACCGCCTGCTTATGATCATCATAGTTATGCATAAAGAGCTCGCCAGCGCTGACGCTAAAAAACAACTTAATCTCATCACGATCGCGGGTAATTTTATAAGTTTGAATAAGCAATCCCTTAAGATCCGAAAATCCACCCACTACTTTGATCTGATCCATTTCAGTTAACTCCCGAGTCAATTAATATACTTAACTGCAAATACTTGGCGCGGAACGCCGTCGGCTTGCAAAACCTAGCCTTCAGTGCAATTAAATATTTACTAAATTTCAGCCGATAACAGGCCATGATAAAAGTCGAGATTGGCCGAACATACCTTGAAGAAGAGTTCTACCAGAAGCTGCTTTTCGCTATGGAAGAAAACATCGGCAATTGCTTCAAAATTTTTACCAGTTATTTTTTCGAAAATACGAAAGATAATAAAATTAAAATCATTGATATTGTGGATTATAAAAATTTCCGCGAAATGCAAAACGACAGTCGAAAAAACGTTGAAAAAAAGCAATGGTTCGAGCTTTACGAAAACGGTGGACAATTACATTTGTTTTTATGTCGTTTAGATCGTACCGGGAAATATACGGTTGTAACCGAAGACAATACTCGTACCCAAAATAGTTATTTACACTGGGTCGACGAATTTCCACCGCAGAAGCCTATGACACAAGAAGAAATTCGAGAAGCCGTATCGGAGCTTTCAGGATTTTTCCATGACCAAGTTGCGACGCCTAAGCTAGGGTCTAAAAAAGCCATGTAAAACAAATTGCTTATTTAAGAACCGACTGGCACATCCTTCATTAAGGGCCTGAACTATAAGGTACTTCGATTTATACGGCAGTATTGCAGCTAAATATTTAGATATTATATCTTCAGACAAAGTCACTACCTGCTTGTGGCTATCATAATTATGCATCAGAAGCTTTCCCCCGCTGATGC
>JACMNA010000140.1 GCA_014378765.1 Bdellovibrio sp.
CCATTGCCCGTCTCGACGATCACTTCACCTTTTTGCGCTTGAATCCATTCTGAAGAAGTATTATGTTGCACAGATTTTTTTAGGGTTAAAAGCTCGGCCGGTAAATGATGATGCACGACTAAGTTATCCGCTTGAACAATGCCAAATTTATTACTAGCCACTTCCGTTAACGTTTTTCCTAAGATCGTCGTGTGATCCAGCGCTAACGCGGTGATGACCGAATACGTGTGTGCAAAAGCATTGGTGGCGTCGAACGTTCCGCCGAGTCCTACTTCTAAGATAACGTGATCAAGATTCTGCCCCCATTCTTCAGAAAAAAAATAATGCCCGGCCATTAAGGTCAGCGCTTCAAAGTGTGAAAGCTCGCATTGCTGAATTAAACTATTACATTGTTCGTAAATCTGAATGAAATCATTTTCAGAAATTTGGCTACCGTTCGTGCGGATACGTTCGGTCGTAGAAACTAAGTGCGGCGAACTGTAAAACCCGACCCGCTTGCCCGCGCTGAGTAAGAGTGCTTCTAACACCGCGCAGGTCGAGCCTTTGCCATTGGTACCCGCCACCACAATAACTTTTTTAGGATCGATTGCACCAAACCAATCCGTTTTTATCAGCGCCTTTTCTATTTTTTCTAAACCGGGCATGGTCTTTGGCATAATTTGCAAGGCTTCAAGCGCTAGCACAACTTGAATGTAGTTCACTGCTGCGACCTTAAGGCAATTCTTTGCGATTCAACATCGTGCACGCGTAAGTATTGAACGTAAGTAAGATTAAGATCTTTCGTAACAAGTGCCGTCTCTAAATCACGTAATGGCGCTGGACGATCACATAACAATGTTAGAAAAGATTTTCGCGAATGCCCGATCATGATGGGCTGTCTAACTGAGCTCAGTTGATGCAGATTTCTTAAAATGTACAAGTTTTGCCATTTTGATTTGCCAAAGCCGATTCCTGGGTCAAAAATTATTCGGTCACTGGCAAATTCTAAGTCGATTAATTTTTGCTGCCACCACTGAGTTAAGGTTTCATTGGGGTTTTGCCTCGGATCTATTATTTCATTTTTTGATGGCGGAACAGTTAATGAATGCATTACAAATGCTTTAAGTTCTGGAGATTCTTCTAAAAGCCCACGCATGGCCGACGATTGAAAACCAGTCACGTCGTTTAAATAGTTAATCGCAAACTGTCCTAAAAGCGCCGCTACAACTTCTGGATTTCTACAATCCAAGCTGATTTCAAATTCAAAATCATTCTGCAAAGTTTTTAAATCAGATAACGCCGATTTCAATCGTGCAACTTCTTCGGCTGGTTCAATGGGCTTCGCTCCGGGCCGGGTCGACTCTGCCCCAATGTCTAACACCGTGGCGCCGGTTTTCAGTAAACGCTGTGCTTGCAGCAGCAAAGCTTCGGGCCGATTAAATTGTCCACCATCTGAAAAAGAATCTTCGGTTACATTTAATATCCCGACCATCTTCGGCCAAAAATGCTGATCACTTTTTTTTGTATTAAACGGTTTGTCTAAAACCCAGGGTAAAGCCCAATTTGGTTTTTCTCCGGGTAATTCGGGCCAGACTTCTAATAGTGGTAATAAAACAAATGACCGCTCTTTTATCTGGGGATGTGGAATTTTTAAATCGTCATCAACGTAAACCGTGTGATCCCAAAGAAGAATATCTATATCGATGAGGCGTGGCGCCCATTTTGCTGAATCCTGTCGGCCCAGTCGTTTTTCAATTTCTTTTAATTTCTTAAGCAGTTGGTTCGGATAAAGCGAAGACTTTACTTCGCAAAGTACGACGGCATTTAAATACTGGTGATTCCAAGCGGCAGTAGCATTTTCTGGTAACTGTGCATCTGATTCGTATATTGAAGAAAGCTTAACAACCTTCAGTTCATGAATATTTTTGATTTCATTCAGCGCGCGTCGCAAGTTTTCAATTGGAGCTTGTAAATTAGAGCCTAAGCCCAGCGCTACAACGTGGCTTCGCATTTAAACACAACACCATTTCGAAGATTTTCAACCGGCACGCGAATTTTTTTAATTTCGACTTTTAAAGTACCCGTTACTTTTTGTAATTTTAAAAATTGATACAGATTATTAAAAACCAACTCATTCAAACGCTCAATTAAGTGAAAGGGGCCCTTCATGGCTTGCGCTTTAATCAGCGCCATCAATTCAACGTAATCGATGGCATCAGTCAGTTGATCAGTCTGCCCGCCCAGTACATTTTGATTAAAATGCAGTTCAACCGTGAAGTGCACGGGTTGCGTAAAAGCTTGTTCGTCGGCCGTACAACCTAAATGAACCCAAACTTCATAATCTTGAATTCGTAAAGTTTGTTTGATTGATGGAGCCAGCGATTGCGAAATCATTTAATTCCCACGATATAGGCAATCCAGCTGAGGCACGATTCACCCTTGTCCGTTTGTTTAAAAACGCCGTTGCCGCCGCCCTGACGGTTTGAACCTTCCCAGTAAACTTTGGCATCTTGAAAGCCGACTTCGATGAGGAGTTCTTTTAACTCCGGTATCGACCACATTCGCCAGTCGTAGCTAAAAACATTTTCATATTTTTTATTTTTATAACGAAAGTGTATTTCGAAATAAGCTTCATTCGTTAACGGATCATAGCTTTGTTGATCCCAATAATAAGTAAAATCCTTATGTTTCGTTTTATCTTCAATGGCATCGTAACATTGCGAACCACCGAAGATATCCAAAATAAAAAGACCCTTGTGATTTAACGACTGGTACACGTTATCGAAATACTTTTTTAAGATTTCACGTTTTTTAAATAAAAAGTAAGAAAAGTTAACCGCGACCGCTAAATCGGCGGTGGGTAAACCGCCCGACAGCACATCTTTTTTTATCAGCGCAATACGGCTCTGTTGGTCATCATTTAGCTTTGAAATATAATTTTTGCGGCCGTAATCCATCGGCTCCGGGTCTAAATCTATTCCCGATGACTTATGGGCTTTGTCTAGCTTTACCCATTCGCAAGAAATGGCACCGCCCCCGCAGAAATCTTCCCGTAACGTGATTGGTTTTTTGCCTTTTCTAATTTCTTTATAACATTCTAAATAAAATTGAACGTCATCTTCAGGCGATTGCACCGCCTTGTTATAAAGTTCGTATTTATCGAATGGTAGTACCTTAGTAGCAATTAGGGACGAATTTTTTTTACGAGCCATTTTTAGGGAACCTCGGCGCAGATTTCACGAATGAAATTTTCAATTTCATGCTTTTGCGGAACACTATTGTCTTCAAGGTGCGGATGCAAGCCAATGCCCGGCACATTTTTGCCCGCCAGTACGCGCGGCGGAGCTAACAAGTGGTAAAATAATTCGGTCGTGGCCCGGTAAGCTAAGTGCTCGCCAAAATTAGTGACTTCCGTATCTTCATTCACAAATAAAACGCGTCCCGTTTTTTGAATCGAATTTTTAATCATTTGCCAGTCGTACGGGTAAATCGATCTTAAATCGATAACTTCAACCGAGTAGCCTTGGCCGGCTAATTGATCGGCCACTTCATTACAGACTAGTAAGTGCCGCCCGTAACTGACGACCGTGATTTGTTCTCCGGCCCGCGTGATTTTACCCTGACCAAATGGAATTAAATATTCTTCAAGCTTCGGCCAGTTAGCTTTCCATTTTGTACGGTCGCCCAACGGCGCATCGATGCGGGTTTTTAAATCTCTTTCATCGGCCGGCTCACCCGGCAAAAGCTCTTCACCGCGCACGCGCATCAGCGCCTTAGGATTTAAAAATAAACACGGGTTAGGATCTTTAATACACGCTAGCAAAAGGCCGTAGGCATCTAGTGGCGTCGATGGCATCACAACCTTCCAACCGGCTAAGCGCGAAGCCCAAGCATCAAATGAATGCGAATGGTAAACGCTTCCGCGAATGCCCGCACCCACCGGAGTCATCACCGTCATCGGTAAATTGTATTGGCCATTCGTGCACCACAAAGTATTACCCGCAATTTTCAATAAATCGATCGTATTGAAAATATAATCGGCAAATTGTATTTCAGCGACGCAGCGATCGCCCGCCATGGCAATTCCCATCGCCATTCCGATAATTCCGCGCTCATCTAAAGTCGAATTCCACGTGGTTTCTAAACCCTGCGTGGCCGTAAATACACCGCCCAATGGAGCGCCTACGTCTTGGCCGAAAATATCTTTTAATTCGTAATTTTTTTCAGCGAAATGCAATGCCATTCGAATGGCTTGAGCCATATTAGCCATTAGAATTTTCTCCAATCTGCATTTTCATTCGCGTGATACGTATGATCCCACACACTGTCGGCGGTCGGCACGGGTTCACTTCGCGCAAGCTCCGTTGCGCGAACGCCTTCAGCTTCGAAATTTTCCCAAATGGTTTTAACTTGAACTTCGGTCAGTAGATCTGCTTCTAGTAATTCATTTTCAAATTCAGTGACGGGGTCTACTTCGCCTAATTCTTTATTCGCACCCGTAGCCGACGAATGCCCGTGTAATCGCGAAACGTGCGCTTCAATGAAGGCGGGCTTACCGGTTTTACGGATGTATTCCATATCTTCTTGTACACACAAGTAAGTTTCAATTGGATCATTACCATCAATAACTCGCGCCCGAATGTTAAAAGCCTTCGCTCGATCAGCAATAAAGTTTTCGCCATGCTGGCCATCGTAGCCCGTTGAAATTCCCCATTTATTATTTTGCACCGTGATCAGCATAGGCAACTCTTGCCCGCGGCGTGAAGCTAATATAAGTCCCGAAGCAAAATCACCTTCAGCCGTTCCCGCATCGCCGCCCGTAACAATCGTAATAGCTTTTTTACCGACGCGCTTTTGCACGTGCGCCGTTCCGCACGCGATTGAGTACTGCACTTCAAGCGGTGAAGTCACCGGAGCTACATTCCATTTAGGGAAACAATAATGATTTGAAAAATTACGACCACCGGTCGATGGGTCGGTCGAGCGATTCATCATCAATCGAACTGAATCTTTCATTTCTAAACCCATCGCAATTAACGTGGGCGTACAACGGTAATGCAAGTGAAAGTAATCATTAGCTGGGCCTTGGCCGATACGCCCCAGCATGCCTAACGGCACGCCCCAGGCCTCTTCACCCGTTCCGCCAATCCAGAAAAAAGATTCGCCGGCGCGATAAATTTTAATCAAGCGTTCTTCAAGTACGCGCGATTTAACCATGTGACTATGAATTTGCAGAATTAATTTTTTATCTAATCCACCAAAATTATTCTTTGTAGTCGATTTTTTGGTAGAAGGTTTTTTTGCCATCATGCTCTCGTTGTTAAAATTCATGTTGCGTTTTTTTAACTTTAATTTTTATCGCAAGCAATAAATGTCATTGGTTTAGTCACGGGTGCCGTTGAAGCGGCAGTTATATTCTCGGGTGCCGCGGCTGGCATGTCAGTCCAAATCATTAGAATTTTCGCTCGCTCTTCATCATTTTTAAATTCAACCATCTTCGTATACAAAATGGGAGTGCCCTTAGGCGCCGTGATCGTCAATTTCATTCCGGCTAAATCCCATTTGACGTCTTTCCAACGCATAAAACTGTCATCACCCTTTTTCGCATATTTACCCGTCTTCGTTTTTTTATCAAACTCCCATACAACTAAATAGTCTTCACCGGTCGCATCTAGCTGGCACCAAAATCCGTCGGTCATCGAATCAACGTTAGCTTCGTTGGCTTGATCATTTTTAGGATCTGAACCCGGCACAAGTTGCGCCGTTACCGAAGAACTCGGTTTCGCACAACCCGCTAAAAATCCAAAAATCAGAATCATAAAAAATTTGTTCAAAGCATCCTCCAAAGAATGTTCTTAAGTTTGATTATACTAACTAATAAAAACCTCAAAAGCCTTGTATAATGAGGTGCGATAAACCCTTGCATTCGCTTTAGGCACGCCCTACCTTATTGACAACTTGAAGTTGGAACTCACCTTATACAATATCTAGGGAGGTTTTATGAGTTTTTTTAAACGCATTGGTTATTTTATAATTACAAATATTTTAGTCGTTTTAACAATCAGTCTTATTCTAGGTATTCTTGGCGCCTTTTTCGGAGTGAACTTGGGCGGCGCTGGGTACGGCGGACTTTTTATACTCTGCCTGATCTGGGGTTTTGCGGGTGCATTTATTTCACTGCAACTTTCGCGCTGGATGGCTAAGCGCATGTACGGCGTACAAGTTATTAGCCCCCAAACCATGAATCAAACCGAGCGTAACTTACTTATGACGGTGCATTCGCTAGCGCGAAAGGCCGGTCTTGAGCGCATGCCCGAAGTTGGAATATACGAATCGCCCGAAACCAATGCCTTCGCTACCGGCCCCTCTAAAAAACGCTCGCTAGTGGCGGTTTCATCAGGGCTTTTGCACACAATGAGCGAAACCGAATTAGAGGGCGTATTAGCCCACGAGATCACGCACATTACTAACGGCGACATGGTTACCCTGACCTTGATTCAAGGCGTAGTGAATTCTTTCGCGATGTTTCTAGCGCATATTATTACAAGTTTAGTCATGAATGCTTTTCGGCGAAATGATAATGACCGACCGGGCTTCGGCGACTTTATGCTGCGACAAATGATTTATAGTTTCGTCAGCATTGCCTTCACCTTACTGGGCTCAATCGTCGTTTGTTACTTTTCACGCAAGCGAGAATTTCGGGCCGATGCGGGAGGAGCCAGAATTTCTTCGACCGAACGCATGGCCGGTGCCTTACTAAAGCTTCAAACCATTCACCAGTTAGGGCCCGCGCAAGTTAAAGACGACACGCAAACCGATGCCAATCGCTTCGATGCATTTAAAATATCGGGCAATAAGAAAAGCTTTTCGGGATTATTTGCAACGCACCCGCCGTTAGAAGAACGTTTAGCGGCTTTAAAAAATAAAACCTACGCGGCAGTTTAAGCCCGCGTAGGTTTGTATTTGATCAAAGTAAATCTTCAGTATTATTTTTTGGTATTACTCAAATGCGCTAACTCTTTACCAGCAGTTAACATAATTAAGTCGGCCGCCACATCAGACGCTTCTTGAATATCGGCGCGCTTTAAATATTCTTTTTCTTTTTCTTCTTTGCCGGCGTAGCGAGTCTTCTTAATTTTCTTATCTTTGTCGCCTTTTTCTTTGATTACTTCAGAGACCTTGATGGTTTTACCAAGCTTTTTGGTTTTTTCTAACTCATCCGCAATTTTCTTGAATTCGTCATTCTTGGCTACTCGCTCGCCCGAGCGAACTTTCATTTGTTTTACCCAGTCTGGCTTAATCTGCATCCAGCTGCCGTCACCCTTTTCGACGTAGGCATCTTTGGATAAGAAACTTGGTAACTTTTTTGGTGGTAGCGAGTAATCCATACTTTTTTCGCCAATGTCATCAACGCTGTATGGGCTTGGTATAATAATGTCTGATTCAACCCCGCGATGCTGTGTTGAAAAACCACCCGGCGTGAAGAACATGCCGATGGTTACTTTCAGCGCGCCTAATTCGCCCGGCACTGGTAACACCGTTTGCACGCTGCCTTTACCGTAAGTGTGATCGGCTCCAACGACTACGGCGCGGTTATAATCTTTCATTGCGCCCGAAACAATTTCAGAAGCTGACGCGCTAATTCGTGAAGTTAAAATAACTAGCGGGCCACTCCAATCAACTTTTTCATCGCTATCGGCTAAGGCAATTTCTTTACCTTCTAAGCGTGATGATTGTTTTACGATGTTACCGGTCTTTATAAATAAACCACCGATTTTAACTGCGTCTTCTAAAGATCCGCCACCATTATTAGATAAATCTAAAACTAAACCATCTACTTTATGATCACGGGCTTCGGCGATGACGCGTTTCATGTCGGCCGCTGAAGATCGTCCACCACGTTTTGAGTCGGCATAGAAAGAAGGAAAATTAATAATTCCAATCTTCTTTTTAGCGCCATTGATATCACGATCTTGGTAATAAATTGAAACGGCGTTATCTTCTAATGAAACTTTTTCGCGAACAAGTTCAACGTCGAATTTCTTATTGCCTTCACCCTCTTTACGTAAAATTGACAATTTAACTTTAGTGCCTTTAGGTCCACGAATCATTTTGACGACATCTTTTAAATCCATGTCGATGACGTTTTCCATTTTTCCGTCTTTTTTACTGACGGCCACAATTTTATCTTGCGGCTCTAGGTTTCGCGACTTGGCCGCGGCTCCACCCGGAACTAGGGCTTCAATCGTGGTAAATCCATCTTGTTGCGAAAGAGTTGCGCCGATGCCTTCTAACGAAAGGCTCATGTCGATCGTGAAATCTTCATAATAATCTTTAGAAAAGAAACTTGAATGTGGATCTAGTGAAAGGGCGAAAGAATTTAAGTAATTTGCAATTAACTCTTCATTCTTGGTGTCTTTGATACGTTTTAAATTGCGCTCATAATTTTTTATGACGCGGCCTTTGGCTTCGTCAATTTTAATGTCTGTCGCTAGATAATTAGCCACTTGAAATTGTACGTATTTTTTTAAAAACTCATTGGCCTCGTCGGCCGTTTTAGGATTGGTCTTGTGATCTGGATCATAAACAAATTCAGTCTCTTTAATAAATTTAAAATCTTTACCTAAATACTTTTTGACAAATTCAGTGCGCTCGCCAACGCGCTTCACTAGTAGGTCTTGAATTTCACCAACAAATTTACAATCTTTTTTAGCGACGTTATCGAAACTGTCTTTCATGATCACTTTGGTTTTAGCGATATCTTCTTCAAGCAGATAAATTTTTGAAGGGTCTTGACGTTTGATGTACTGATCGATCACGCGCCCCTGTAGATCCTTATCTTTCGTCTTAAAAACTAAGTGGTTTTGTAAATACCCGGTCTGTATGGGATCAACCCACTGGCAATCTAGGGATTTTCCGAAATCAAAGGCTTGCGCAGAAACCGTTGAACTTAAAAGCATCGAGCCAAATAATACCGCCGCTAGTAGAACAGATTTTACCATGGTGTTTCCTTTTTATGTCTTAAAATAAAAGTATAGTCCCGAGTCTTATAATTTGGTAATAACTTTTGGTATTAACTATTACAACGGGCTAGCGTTTAAGTCTTACGTCGCGTTGGGTTGAATAGATCTAATTGCGAAGCGCCGTCGTGCACAAGTTGTGACTTCAAACCGTGCTGGCTAATTTCGTGTTTAATGAAGTCGCCCCCGTGAGTCTCGATCATAAAAAACGACATCTCCGGATAACTCGACTTAAGTCTCGTCATTTCTTCAATTACTAACTGAATATTTTTGGGATCATCATCACTCATTCCAAAACGGTGATGCGGACTGTAACCATAAACTTCAATCGCTTTTTCAACTGACGCACGAATCGCACGTTGTTTTAATTCGGCAATGGTCGCTTTATAATCGGGGTCTTCTAGGTGCTCGCGAATTTTTTTGTTACTAACGGCGTAAACGCTTAAGTAATTGGGCTCGGCCGGTAAGTAACCCGCATGCACAAATTCTTTTACGCCTTCTTGAATTGTAGTGGCGCTATGACCTCGAGCCGTAATAACCGAAATCGGGCGTTGATTAAAAGTTGCGTGGTAAAAACAATCCCACGACGGACCCTTCCACTGCAAATCGGGTAAGTGCAAGGCTTGGCGAACGTCTTCAACAAAAATTTGCTTTTTATCAGCTAGCTTTTCGACTTCGGACATATCGATATCGCGAAATCTTCTAAATGATCCGGTCTCGTCATCGTATCTAATTTCATATTCGCTGTAAGGGCCCTGTTGCCCGACCGAGGCATGGTGCAAAGCCCACTCGCCGCTTGATAAAGTCAGTTCGCCGCCATTTTCTTTATGAAATAAAATCAATGGGGTAGTTAAGTAAGCAATGTTATCGTCAAAATCGAAGAAATAAAAACTGCGGCCACCACGATGATAATTTCGATCAGGTTCTTTTAACCTTGTTTCACCCAGTTCGAGTTGCCTCTTTTTTTGATCGCTCATGGCTCTTTTCTATTTCTTTGCAGCTTTTTTCACAACTACTTTTTTAGGCACTTCTGCTGCGGGTGTGGCTTTAACTTTCTTTTTGGCTTTAGCCTTAGCTTTGGTGGGCTTTGCGGCTTTCACTGCCATTTTAACTGTACCTAGCTTGTCGGTAACTAATTCAAAAGCCTTTTCAGGTGTTAATTGCTCGACCGTCAGTCCTTCAGGCAGACCAATATTTGTTTTACCCGCCTTAATGTAAGGTCCGTAAGGCCCGTTAAATAAACTGACCGGCAATTCATGCAGCGGATGCGAACCAAATTCTTTCATCGCCGAAGCTTTACCGCGGCCTTTTTTCGGTTGCGATAACAGTTCAATTGCCTTTATTAAATCCATCGTGAAAACTGTTTCCGTTTTTGGAATCGAACGGTAATCACCCTCGTGCAAAACGAAGGGTCCGAAACGACCGATACCTACTTTAATATCTTTTTTAGTATCAGGATGCGCCCCTAAAGTTTTAGGCATCGATAAAATTTCTAAGGCCATTGGTAAATCAACCGCGGTTGGCTCTACGCCCGGCGGTAATGAACCCCGTTTTAATTTTTCGTCGTCGCTTTCACCGCACTGAACGTAAGGTCCATAGCGACCATTCAAAACGTAGATTTTTTTTCCTGAAACTGGATCGGTCCCAAGAGAATCCGCCCCTTTTAATTTCTGATCAATTAATTTTTCAACGTGATCAGCCGTCATATCAGCCGGCGCTTCGATGTCTGGAATCGAAGCGCTAAAACTGTCTTCACCACGTTTTGACTTAACGTATGCGCCATAACGGCCGACGTGAAATTCATACTGCTCGAGCCCTTCAAGTTTTATTGAACGGGCTTCTTCCGGAATAATTTTTTCGCCCTGTTTTTCAACGACGGCTCGTAAGCCAAGAGGGCCATGGTAAACGCTGGTTAAATATTTTTCCCAATTGAGTTCTCCGCCGGCAATGTTATCTAATGATTGCTCCATCTCAGAAGTAAAACCTAAATCTACGTACTGAGTTAAATGCTGTGATAATAATTTTGAAACCACCATCGCGGTGAATGTTGGAATCAAAGCGCTGCCCTGTTTACGCACGTAACCGCGATCTATAATGGTACCGATAACGCTGGCGTAAGTTGACGGACGGCCGATACCTTCTTTTTCCATGATTTGAACTAACGAGGCTTCTGTAAAACGCGCCGGCGGTTTGGTTTCATGTGAAGTCGGATCAATTTTACTTAATTTTAAAGAGTCATTCACTTTCAGTTGCGGTAATTTTACGTCGCGCGATTCTAAATCGGCCTCTGGGTCATCGCTGCCCTCGACGTAAGCGCGCAAAAATCCCGGAAATTCAATCGTGGTGCCTGACGCCGAAAAAATGGCATCGCCCACGGTGATTTTACTAGATACTTGCTTTTGCTTCGCATCCGACATTTGCGAGGCCATCGTGCGTTTCCAAATTAAATCGTAAAGTTTAAATTGCGGGCCCACCAAACCCGTCTCGTCGGGATCTTGAAAACTTGTGCCCGCGGGTCGAATGGCTTCATGGGCCTCTTGCGCGCCCTTTGCTTTCTTGCCCTCATACCTTCTTGCGTCCGCTGGCAAATAGTCTTTCCCGTATTTTGTTACGATACTGCCGCGTGCAGCCTTAATAGCTTCTTCCGATAAGAACGTTGAATCTGTTCTCATGTATGTAATAAAACCTTGTTCGTAAAGTTTCTGCGCCACTTGCATTGTCTCGCGCGAGCTTAACCCTAATTTACGATTTGATTCTTGTTGCAATGTCGAAGTAATAAAAGGCGCGTAAGGTCTGCGTGTAACTGGTTTTTCTTCAACTTCTGAAACCACCCAATTTTTTGTCTGAACATCTTTTAATATTTTATCTGCGGCCGCGTGATCAAGAACGATCATGTCTTTACCGGCCAGTAACTGACCCGTTAAGCCATCGAAATCTTTTCCGGTTGCAACTCGCTTATTTTGGTAACTTTGAATTTTTGATTCAAACGCATGCCCAGCTTTTTCTAGCACCGCTAATAAACCATGGTAGGCTGACTTTTTAAACCGAATGCGTTCCTTTTCACGCTCGACCACCAACCGAACCGCAACGGATTGCACGCGCCCCGCAGACAATCCGAACGCCACTTTTTTCCAAAGCAATGGCGAAATTGTATATCCCACTAAACGGTCCAAAACGCGGCGAGCTTCTTGCGCGCGAACTAAGTTGTAATCAATTTCTCGCGTTTCGGTTAACGATTTTTGAATCGCTTCTTTCGTGATCTCGTGAAACACCATGCGCTTGGTCGGCACATTAGGTTTTAAAACTTCCATCAAGTGCCAACTGATACTTTCACCCTCACGGTCTTCATCCGTAGCCAGAAAAAGTTCATCGGCCAATAATAATTTATCCTTCAAATTTTTAATAACTTTATGTTTATCTTTCGGCACGCAGTAAAGGGGTTCAAAATGTTTATCAACATTTACACCTAACTGTGCCCATTTTTCTTTTTTAACTTTTTCGGGAATATCTTTTGCCGATTGGGGTAAATCGCGCACGTGACCCATGCATGACTCAACGATGTAATTAGGGCCTAAAAATTTACGGATCGTCTTGGCTTTCGTCGGAGACTCGACAATAACTAACTTAGTACCCGATGTAGAACTTGATTTTATACCGGTTTTGCCATTTTCACGTGATGCAGCTTTCTTCGCCATTCGTATTCCTTTAGACTATAAAAAACACTGATTTCACGGAAAGCACAATGAAAAATTTAAATGAGTTCAATTCAAAGATCGAATACGTACTGACCGACATTGATGACACTATGACTTCAGGGGGCCAACTAGGTTCACGTGCCTACTCAGCACTTTGGCAACTTCACGACGCTGGACTAAAGATCATTCCAATCACTGGACGTCCAGCCGGATGGTGCGAAATGATTGCGCGTTTCTGGCCCGTAGCTGGGGTCGTTGGTGAAAATGGCGGATTTTATTTTAGATATGATCAGAAAATGCATCGCTGGTTTTTTTATGACGATAAAACAATCAAAAATAATTCTAGTAAATTGGAAGAAATTAAAAAAGAAATTTTAGCAAGTGTTCCCGGCAGTGCAGTTTCGTCTGATCAATTTTGTCGCCTGATGGATCTAGCAATAGATTTTTGCGAGGATGTAACGCCTTTAGACAAAGTTGCCGTAGAAAAAATTGTGCGAATTTTCAATCAGCATGGAGCCCACGCAAAAGTAAGTTCAATTCACGTCAACGGGTGGTTTGGCGACTACGACAAAGTAAGCACAAGCTTTCATTTTCTAAAAGAACAATTTGGCCTCAGCCAGTCTGACATGCAAAAAAAATGCGTCTTTATTGGTGATTCACCAAATGACGAGCCAATGTTCGCCAAATTTCCAATTTCATTTGGCGTTGCAAATATTAATAAATTCGTCGATCAAATGAAATCACTTCCAACGTACGTTACGCCCTCAAAAGGCGGCGATGGGTTTGCTGAAGTGGCTGCATGCATTTTAAAAAATCGGCGTTAGAATTTTCGAATCAGCGTCAATACCGCTTCGTAAAAAGGCTCAAAGCCCGGAAATGGCGTAATCTTTCCTAATTTTTTGCCACGTTTAAAAAATAAAAAAACCGGTATACCGAATAATCCAAAACGCGTGGCTAAATCAAAATCATCATAAATATTGGCGTGAAACCATTTTACTTTGAGCTGATCCACGTCGGCCCTTCGATCTACTAAAACTTTTTTAGCGACTTCGCAATTGGGGCA
>JACMNA010000016.1 GCA_014378765.1 Bdellovibrio sp.
AAAAATGCTGGCGCGGTGACGACTTTTATCGATATCAGCGAGCGCAAAGCCTTAGCCGGCCATCATGATTTAGTGTTAATGGACATTCAAATGCCCGAAATGGATGGCTACACGGCCACGCAAAAATTGCGCGGCGCCGGCTACCGAAAACCCGTCATCGCCTTAACTGCCCACGCGATGGATGAAGTTCGTAAAAAATGTTTAGACATTGGCTTCAACGACCACTTGTCAAAACCGATTGAGCCGAAAAAATTAATTCAAGCGGTATTAAAGCACACGTCTCATTAAATTTAATTTGAAGTCGGTCACAAGAAGCTCATCAAAATATTTAATTTCTTATTTGCCCTAGGCCGGCAAAATGCGGCCCCGCAGGCCAAGCAAGATATTATTTTTGCTCTAGATAAAGTGGCCAAGAAACATAAAAAATTAAGTCTGCACCATTTTACAATTCATAATATTAGCGAAGCTGTACTTTACGCTACCGCGATATTTTATTAAATACAGTTGAGTTCGAAAAAACTTACTCCCGGGTGACCTCTTACGGGCAAATCATTGAACAAATGCTGGCCGACATAGAGGCGAATGTATTTCCTAAGATCCCTAGTTACTGCCAAGCTCCCTAGAAAAACGGATTAAAAAATTTTAATTACTAAATAATCAGATCAAGAAAATCTTAAATTTTTTCTTTTACTTATTTCTTCAAACTTGCTCGGGCGGCCGCAAGCCTTGCGATCGGCACGCGAAACGGCGAACAGCTGACGTAATCTAAATTAATTTTTTCAAAAAATTCAATTGAATCGGGGTCACCGCCGTGCTCGCCGCAGACGCCGACTTTTAAATTTCCTTTGGTTTGACGTCCTAAATCAACGCCCGTTTTAACTAAAGTACCAACGCCTAATTGGTCGATACTAACGAACGGATCTTTCGCGAATATGCCTTGCGTGACGTAGGTTCCTAAAAACCGACTTGAATCGTCGCGTGATAAACCTAAAGTGGTCTGCGTCAAATCATTGGTACCGAAACTAAAAAAATCGGCGTGCCTTGCGATTTCGTGGGCCGTCACCGCCGCGCGTGGCAGTTCGATCATGGTTCCGACTAGATAATCAAACTTAATGGATTTTTCTTTTTGAACTTTTTCAACCATGTCGACGGTTTGTCCGCGTAAGATTTCTAATTCTTTGGCGGTGCCCACAAGCGGAATCATAATTTCTGGTACTAGCTTCATGCCCTCTTTAACCAGCTGTGCGGCGGCTTCAGCAATCGCGCGTACCTGCATTTGGTAAATTTCAGGGTACGTGATGGCCAACCGGCATCCGCGGTGGCCAAGCATCGGGTTGAATTCGTGTAAACTTTGAATTTTACTTTTCAATCGGTTTTCATCGTATTTAATTCGTTTGGCCAGTTCGGTAATTTCGGCGTCGGTATGTGGAACGAATTCATGTAACGGCGGATCTAACAAACGAATCGTTACCGGAAAGCCTTCCATGATTTTAAATAATTGGTAAAAGTCATCGCGTTGCATTGGTAATAATTTGGCCAATGCTTTTTCGCGTTCGGGCTTGGTATCAGAAATAATCATTTCGCGAACGGCATCGATGCGATCGACGCCGAAGAACATGTGCTCGGTTCGGCATAGGCCAATGCCTTCGGCACCAAATTCACGTGCGGTGCGTGCATCTTTTGGCGTATCAGCGTTCGCGCGCACTTTCATGCGGCGCACTTTATCGGCCATTGTCATCAGGCGGTGAAAAGTTCCGTCTAATTTTGGCTCGATCGTTTTGACTTCACCTAAGAAAACTTCACCGGTACTGCCGTCTAAAGTGATGAGATCGCCTTTTTTAATGACGTAGCCTTTAGCTTTAAATGTTTCGGTGTTGTAGTTGACTTCAATTTCAGAGCAACCCGCTACACAGCATTTACCCATTCCGCGCGCGACGACCGCCGCGTGTGAGGTCATACCGCCGCGTGAGGTTAGAATTCCTTGCGCCGCGATCATGCCGCCAATGTCTTCCGGAGACGTTTCAACTCGCACTAAAATAACTTTAATGCCTTTTTCTTTCATTTCGATCGCGTCTTCCGAATTAAAAACCACTTGCCCACAAACGCCACCCGGGCTAGCCGGTAAGCCGCGCGCAAGTTCAGTTTTTTTAGCTTGCGGATCTAACGTCGGATGTAAAAGTTGATCTAATGAGGCCGGATCAATGCGTAACAACGCTTCTTTTTCGGTAATCATTTTTTCGTCGATCATGTCACACGCAATTTGTAACGAAGCCTTTGCGGTGCGTTTGCCGTTTCGAGTTTGCAGCATCCACAATTTATTTTTTTCAATCGTGAATTCGATATCTTGCATGTCTTTAAAGTAAGTTTCTAATTTTTGGTAAATCGTCACTAGATCTTGGTACGCGGCCGGCATAATTTCACTTAATAAATGAATAGGTTGCGGCGTTCTAATTCCGGCGACCACATCTTCACCTTGCGCGTTAATTAAAAATTCGCCGTAGAATTTCTTCTCGCCGGTGCTAGGGTTTCGCGTGAAGGCTACGCCCGTGGCCGAATCATCTCCCAAATTTCCGAACACCATCGATTGCACGTTAACAGCCGTTCCCCATTCGGCCGGAATGCCGTGCAGGTCGCGGTAGGTAATAGCGCGCGGGGTGTTCCAACTTCTGAAGACGGCCGAGACTGCGCCCCATAGTTGCTCGTAAGCATCATTTGGAAAGCTTTGGCCCGTCATTTGTTGAACCATTTCTTTAAACTTTTTAACTAACTTTTTTAAATCGTCGGTCGTAAGATCTGTATCGTTTTCAATTCCTTTTTCAGCCTTTAAATCTTCCAATGTGACTTCAAGCATTGATGAGTTCATGCCCATCACGACGTCGGAATACATTTGAATAAAACGTCGGTACGAGTCCCACGCGAAGCGCGGGTTATTTGAAGTTGTCGCTAAGCCTTCAACGGTTTGATCATTCAGACCTAGGTTAAGAATAGTATCCATCATTCCCGGCATAGAAGCGCGCGCGCCCGAGCGTACGCTAACTAACAGCGGATTTTTTGTATCGCCAAATTTTTTTCCGATTTTTGCTTCTACTTTTTGTAGAGCTTCTAAAACTTTGGGCCTGACCCAGTCTGGAAGTTTACCGCCTTCATTTACGAAGTGCGTGCAAATCTCGGTTGAAATCGTAAACCCCGGCGGCACCGGTAAACCAATGGCCGTCATTTCGGCTAAATTAGCGCCTTTGCCCCCGAGAGTATTTTTCATGGCGGCGCTGCCTTCCGTATCGCCGGCGGCAAAGTAATACACGAATTTTTTTGGAATCTCCAAAGTGGTTTGTGATTTCGACGGCGAAGTTTCCATAATATTTGCTCCCTGGGTGAGGATCATTTTATTTAAAAAAAAATTAAAAAGATTTCAAATGCGTCGCAATGTATTGATTCAATCCCGTCATCGGCACGCGCTCTTGCGTCATCTTATCACGGTGACGTACCGTCACGGCTTGATCACCGGCGGTTTCAAAATCAACCGTTACGCAAAAAGGTGTACCGATTTCATCTTGCCGACGGTAACGCTTACCGATTGATGCTGTCTCATCGTAAAGTACGTCGAAATCTTCAGCCAGCTGGTCGCGCAATTTCATCGCGGGGACAGTCAGTTCTTCTTTTTTTGAAAGTGGTAAAATACAGACTTTAATTGGTGCTAAATCCGGATGTAACCCTAAAACCACGCGCACATCTTCGGATTGCTTACCCGTTTCATCGGTTTCAACCGTGACTTCTTCGCGGTACGCATCGCACATGAAGGCTAAGAATAATCGGTCGCAACCAACGGCCGTTTCAATAACGTACGGAATAAATTTATCTTTATTTGCTTCGTCGAAATATTCTAAATTTTTGCCAGAAAATTTAGAATGTTGAGTCAGGTCAAAATCTGAACGGTTATGAATACCTTCTAATTCTGAAAAACCCATCGGAAATTTATATTCAACGTCGACCGCGGCGCGCGCGTAGTGCGCTAACTTTTCGTGATCTTTAAAATTAAGATTTTCACGCTTGATGCCGTATTTTAAATAAAAGGCCAGTCGACGCTCTTTCCACTCGGTGAAGTATTTTTCATCGGTCCCCGGCTTTACGAAATACTGCATTTCCATTTGTTCAAATTCGCGCGTTCGAAAAATAAAATTTCCCGGCGTGATTTCATTTCGAAAAGATTTTCCGATCGCCGCAATTCCAAACGGAATTTTATAGCGCGAGCTTTGTTGGCAGTTTTGGAAGTTTACAAAGTGACCTTGTGCCGTCTCTGGACGAAGGTACACGACGGCACTTGTATCTTCCATTGGACCCATGTGGGTTTTAAACATTAAATTAAAATTGCGCTCTTCGGAAAGGTTTTTACTGCCGCACGTGGGGCACTGTTTTTTCGTTAAGTAAGATTCGGTGTTATCGGCGCGAAAAC
>JACMNA010000141.1 GCA_014378765.1 Bdellovibrio sp.
CGAACATTCAGACGATGGAACAGCAGGCAACGACTCTGTTTCGTCGTACTCTGAAGTGACAATCTCGGCTGAACCCGATTCATTATACATTTTAATCACTAATTTTGTTTTGTAGTTGTAAACTTGAATTTTCGTTCCTTGCGCGCCAATCATTCCACAAGTTTGTGCACTGTTAACCTGTTCGCTTTTTTCGGTTCGACGAATGCGCGCAACTTTTAAGTGTGCTTCCTGGTGGGCCGCATCTTTATTGACTGAAATCGATCCATCGTCAGAAATACCTTCTTTAGGAATTTCAAAAACGAATTCACTTTGATCATGATTTTCTTGATCTGCGACCATGCGAATAATTAAATTTTTATCTCCACGCAGGCGCTTCATCGGACTGTAAGCCGCACTCGGACTTACAATCGAAACCGTCACTTTACGGTTTTTTAGTAATTGAAGATTTTTTTTCTGTTCATCTTGCGCAAGCTGCAAAGCCAAATTTCCTTTTACGCTCATTTCGCCCGGAAAGAATCTGATTTCAAGCTGGCTTGCCGGAAGCCGCTCTTTTTTAGGTGTTCCATCGGCATAACGTTTTGAAAAAGTTGAGCAGCTGAGCAACACAAAAGTTGATAATAAAAGAAGCGTTTGTTTCATCCTTTAATCATACCGTATTTCCTAAACAGAAAAAGTCTAGAAGCTGAGTCAGAAAGTGCCTTCTTGGCGCTTAACTGCTTTTTTTATATTTTGATCTAAGTTATTAAAACTATTGAAGTATTATGTTACTGTGGCTGGCAAATTAAGCCGACCCTCTCGAGACTCTAAAGGCAATACAGCGCTTGCCCTCTGAAATCCCCTATGATAACTCTAATCCCCACTATAACACACGACGGGTATTTAACTGGTCTCGCTATAACCAGCTTCGTAATAAAAACGAAATGGGCGAGCACTCTTGGTAAACACTAAGCTCTGCCTGTCGGAGGATGAACCAGAAAGGAATTTACATGGCACAAGTAACCATGAAAGAGATGCTCGATGCAGGAGTCCACTTCGGACACCAAACTGCTAGATGGAACCCAAAAATGAAACCGTATGTTTACACTGCACGAGGCGGTATTCACATTATCGATCTTCAAAAAACAGTTGTACGCGCAAATCAAGCGGCTGATTTCGTAAAAGAAATTGCAGCGGCGGGCGGCGGAGCAATATTCGTTGGAACAAAAAAACAAGCGATCGAGCCTGTTCAAGAAGCCGCAAAAAAATGCGGACAATTTTTTGTTACTAAACGTTGGTTGGGTGGAATGTTAACGAACTTTGAAACTATCAAAGCTTCGATCGATCGTTTACGTAAAATCGACGCTATGAAAGAAAAAGGCGATTACAATTTATTAACAAAAAAAGAGCGCGCGGGTCTTGATAAAGAAGCCACTCGTTTAACGGATTACCTTGAAGGCATCAAAGACATGAAGGCACTTCCAAAAGTGATGTTCGTGGTTGATATGCCTAAAGAGCACATCGCTATTTTAGAAGCAAAAAAATTAGGTATCAAAGTTGTTGCGATTGCCGACACCAATTCTGATCCTGAATCAGTTGATTATCCAATTCCCGGAAATGATGATGCGATTCGTGCGATCAAGTTATTTTCAAATTTAATGGCTGACGCTTTTAATGAAGGCGCACAAATTTGGGAACAAAAATTACGTTCGAACACTGATAAAGGTTCTGACTTAGCTAAAGAAAAAGCTGAAATGGGCCAAGCCCCTCATGACTCTCGTCGTCCAGCAGCACGTGGTGCGGCCGGTACCGGTGCAGCCGCTGCGGGAACTCGTGGTCCTAAACCAACTGACGCAAAACCTGCTGGTCCAACGGTTGTAAAAGCCAACAAGACTCGTAAGTTAGTTGCGGCCGGAACTGCTGATCTAGTTGAGATCGAAGCGGAACTTGCAGAAAATAAAGAAGAACCAAAAGAAGACGCAGCCGAGTAATCAGCCGCGAAAGCCAGAGGAAACTCTGGCTCTTTTTTTATGTTTCTTAGTTAGTTAATATTTATTACACTTTCAATTAAACTTTTTGAATTATAATATTGAATAAGGAGACCCTATGTCTATCTCGGCATCTATGGTTAAAGAACTTCGCGAAAAAACTAGCGCAGGCATGATGGATTGCAAAAAGGCTTTAGAAGAGTCTAAAGGTGATTTCGAAGCGGCCGTTGAATGGTTACGCGTAAAGGGTTTATCGAATGCGGCTAAAAAATCAGATCGTATTGCGGCTGAAGGTTTAGTTCACGCCACTAGCTCGGGCAAATCAGGCTCAGTCGTTGAGGTCAATTCCGAAACAGATTTCGTTTCTAGAAATGATGCATTCAAATCTTTCGTCGATGACATTGCTTCTCACGTTCACGCCACTGATTCAGCTCACCCTGTTTTAGAGCAGGAACACAAAAAATCTCCGGGCAAAAAAGTGGGCGATGTTTTAAAAGAAGCGATTGCGAAAATCGGTGAAAATATCGTCATTCGACGTACTGAAAAGTACATCGCTTCGGGCGACGGACTTGTCCACACTTATATCCACGGCGAAGGTAAAATTGGCGTGATGATCGAGGTGGGCGCGGCTAATGCTACGGCCGGCAACTCGGCAGATGCTAAAACTTTTGCTTCTGATGTTTGTCTTCACATTGCGGCTATGAACCCGATGGCGATTTCTTCTGAACAAATTCCAGTTGATGTGGTTGCGAAAGAAAAAGAAATCCTTAAGGCAAAAAATTTAGAGCAAGGTAAAAAGCCTGAAATGGTTGATAAAATTGTTGAAGGTCAAATTCGCAAGTTTTTGGCTGAAAACTGTTTAATGGATCAATCATTCGTTAAAAACCCAGATTTAAAAGTTTCTGACTACATGAAAGAAACATCTAAAAAAATTGGTGGTGATTTAACCGTTAAGCGCTTTGTACGTTTTGAGTTAGGTGCGGGAATCGAAAAGAAAGTTGTCGATTTCGCAGCCGAAGTGGCTGAGCAAACAAAGGCTCAAAAGCACTAGTATTACCTAACCAACCTTTGAAATTAACAGGAGGCTTTTTTGACAAAATCAATTTATAAGAGAATTCTTCTTAAGTTGAGTGGAGAAGCCCTTGCTGGTTCTCAAGGTACCGGAATTAGTACTTCAACCCTAAAACAAATCGCACAAGATATTAAAGTCGCGCATGCTACTGGAGTCGAAATCGGCCTAGTCATCGGCGGCGGAAATATTTTTCGCGGCGTTGCGGCTTCGGCGGAAGGCATGGACCGCGCTAGTTCTGACTATATGGGGATGCTTGCTACTTGTATTAATGCTTTAGCATTACAAGACGCTTTAGAAAAAGAAAACGTTCCAACTCGCGTTCAGTCCGCCATTGAAATGGCCGAAATTGCAGAGCCTTACATTCGCCGACGTGCAATTCGTCACTTAGAAAAAGGCCGCATCGTTATTTTTGGTGCGGGCACCGGTAATCCTTTTTTTACGACTGATACCCCCGCCGCTTTACGTGCGATGGAAATCAATGCGCAAGTATTGATGAAGGCCACAAAAGTTGATGGCATTTACGATAAAGACCCCGTCAAATTTAAAGACGCTAAAAAATACGATAAGATCAGCTACATGGAAGTCCTCAAGCAGGGCTTACAAGTGATGGATTCAACCGCGATCAGTCTTTGTATGGATAACAAACTTCCAATCATGACCTTTGATCTTGCAAAGCCGGGTAACATCCTGAAAGCTGTTCAGGGCGACAGCATCGGCACAACCGTTTACTAAATTTATAATTATTAAGACTATTTACTTAAGGAGATGACATGTTAGACCTAGCCAAAAAAAATGCTCAAGCTCGCATGGAAAAGACAATCACTTCTTTAAATGAAGATTTTAAAAAAGTGCGCACGGGTAAGGCCCAAGTTTCAATGCTTGATTCAGTTCGCGTCAATTACTACAGCCAAATGGTTCCGTTGAACCAGGTGGCTTCAGTTTCTACCCCCGATGCAAAAACTTTCTTAATTGCTCCGTGGGAAACTTCGGTTTTAAAAGAAATCGAACAATCGTTAGTTAAATCTGATATCGGCATGGCCCCAATCAATGACGGTAAAGTGATTCGGTTAAAAGTACCTGATCTAACCGAAGAGCGTCGTAAAGACTTAGCTAAACAAGTTAAAAAAATTGCGGAAGAAGCCCGCGTGGCGGTTCGATTAGTTCGCCGCGATGCCAACGAAGAAGTTAAGAAGGCTTTTAAAGATAAAGCCATCAGCGAAGATGAGTCTAAAAAAGGTGAAGCCGACGTTCAAAAAATTACCGATGATTACATCAAAAAAGTTGATCAGTTAGCGGAAGAAAAAGAAAAGTCGATCCTGACAATCTAATTAATTATGTCAAAAAAACTGCACCACGTAGCAATTATAATGGATGGTAATGGTCGCTGGGCCCAGCTTCGAGACAAGCCCCGCACATTTGGTCATATTAAAGGTGCCCGGGTTGCAAAAAAAATTATTACCTACGCTAGTGACAATTCGTTAAAAAATTTAACCCTTTACGCGTTCAGCACAGAAAACTGGTTGCGACCGCATGAAGAGGTTTCGTTTTTAATGACCCTTTTAGGTCGCTATTTAAAAAAAGAAACTGAAAATTTACATAAAAAAAATATTCGTTTTTCAGTGATTGGTGAGCTTCATAAACTACCAGTTAACTTGCAATTGGCCGTACAAAATACCGTTGATCTAACTAGCAAGAATACGGGTTTGCATCTGACTTTTGCCTTAAGCTACAGTTCGCGCCAAGAAGTTGTATTGGCCGTACAAACCATCGCCGAAAAACTAAAATCCGGAGAAATTCAAAAATTTCAAATTAATGAAGATTACGTCAGCCAGCATCTAATGACGGCGGGAACACCCGACCCTGATTTGATTATTCGCACGAGTGGCGAAAGCCGTTTATCTAATTTTATGATGTGGCAGTCTTCTTATAGCGAACTTTATTTTACGCCGGTATTGTGGCCCGATTACACTACCAACGACTTTGCACAGGCCTGTCGCATCTATAACCAACGGGAACGTCGCTTTGGAAAGGTCTTCCAGCAAAATGAAAAATCTTTCATCTAGAATTATTTCGGCTTTGGTCGCCTTATTAGGCTTAGCCGCGGCCGTTTATTTTGGCGGCGAAATTGGCATTTATGGTATTATTCTACTAGTAACGATTCGTTGTTCATTTGAAATGGCGCGCATGTTTTTTAATGACGCCTACCCGCACTACGTTAAACGATTATTTGTATTTTTATCGACGGTTATTTTTTTAGTCATCACGCAAGAAAATATGCGGCCCATGACTAGCGTGCTGTTAATTATAAGTTTCGTCATTATTGCTTCTTTTGGCGTGGCCTTTCACCGTCATTTCAAAAGTTTAGAACAAATCTTAACGTTTGTTGCCAAAAACTGTTTAGGTTTAGTATACGTCTGTTTTTTACCAGCTACGGTCGTCTGGACCTTGCAAACAAATCAAGGGGTTGAATGGTTTCTTTGTTTACTTGCCGTTGTGTTTGCTGGCGATATCGGTGCATATATCTTTGGAGTGAGTTTCGGCAAAACTAAATTAGCCCCGTCACTTTCTCCAAATAAAAGTCTTGAGGGTGCGGTCGGCGGCCTTATTTTTTCAACTTTAACGGCTTGTGCATTCTCTAATTTTTTACCGGGCACCCCCCTTTACATTTTAATTATTTGCGGACTCTTCGGTGGCGTTTTCGGCCAAATTGGTGACCTTTTCGAATCGCTCATCAAGCGTGTTTCAGGGGTTAAAGATTCCGGAACGATCATGCCTGGCCACGGTGGCCTTTTAGATCGCCTAGACGGAGTATTATTTGCGGCTCCGCTATTTTTCATTGTTTCGACGTACTTTTCGCTTTAATCGCTTTTATGTGTCTTTTTTGCTGCTCGTCGTTAGTCACGTCGCGATTTAATTCGTAGGGTCTAGACGTTCTTGGGTAATTGTTTAAAATAAAGTCATGAACTATATACCTGTCTTACTTGGCCAAATATATGCGAACGTTGTTCCTTTTGTTATTTTACTAGGAATACTCATTTTTGTTCACGAGCTCGGGCATTTCTTAGTGGCCCGCATGTGCGGCGTGCGCGTTGAAGTTTTTTCGTTAGGATTTGGTAAAAAGATTTTCAGCTTTAAGCGTGGCGATACCACATACTGCCTTTCATTAATTCCTTTGGGTGGCTATGTAAAAATGTTTGGCGAGCAAGGTGCTACTGATGTGCCTGACCACGAGCGTTCAGTTTCTTTTACCCATAAAACTGTTTGGCAAAGAATTGCGATTGTTTTAGCCGGGCCGTTAATGAATTTCTTTTTCGCCGTATTTGTTTTCTTTTTAATTTCTCACTTGGGTGAAGAAACGCGTTCACCCGTTGTCGCCGAAGTTACAATGAACTCGCCGGCTCAGAAGATGGGTTTTCAAGCTGGAGACCGCGTCTTAACAATTGGCAGCCAATCTATTCAAAGTTACGAAGATTTTCAGCGCGCACTTACTAAAAATAAAAATTCTACGACAACGGCGAATGTTGAAACAGCCTCGGGTCAGAAAAAAACTTTAAACTTAGAAATTGCCTCAATTGCAAATCCAAATATTTTCTCGATTGAAAAATCGATCGGCAGCATCGAGGGAATTCAACCTTTGGCTTTAGGGGCCTTGGTTGGCGTTTTGGCTGATTCGCCAGCCGCAAAACTTGGATTTAAAACCGGTGATGAAATAGTTTCTATTAACGACAAAAAAGTTAACAGCTGGAATGAGCTTGATCCTTGGTTTGCAAAGAAAGAAAAATCAATTGTAAAAGTTGATCGCGTTACGACAGATGAAATTAAAACTTCAGTAACAATAGTCGTGACCGCAGAAAATCTTGCTAAGATTTCAACTTTAAAAGACTTTGGTTTTGAGCCGACTGATCTTTACTTAGACCAAATCGTTAAAGGCTCACCCGCCGAACAAGCTGATTTAAAACATTTCGATAAAATTTTAGCTATTAACCAAAAGCCCATGCAGAAGTGGGAAGACGTTTTAAATTCGGTTAAATCATTTGATGGTAAAGATTCATTACTTTTCTCTGTTTTGCGCGAAGGCACGGTCGTAACGAAAAAAATAACTCCGCAGGTGACCAGCCAAATGACGGCGTTGGGCCAAGATGACAAACGCTACACAATCGGAATTGTCCCGCTGGTTCAATTTGCTCAACCCGAAATGACGGTCGTGCAATCACCTTCAGTATTTCATTCTTTGGCTAAAGGTTTTTCTAGAACTTGGGATATCAGCGCAATGACCGTCGTGTCATTTGTAAAATTATTTCAAGGTGAAGTGTCGCATAAGAATATCGGCGGAATGATTTCAATTGGAAAAGCGGCCAAAGATTCCTTCGCGTTAGGGCTTCAGTCTTTTCTGATGACGATGGGCATATTATCCGTCAGTTTATTTATTCTTAATCTGTTACCCATTCCCGTGCTTGATGGTGGACATTTAGTGTTCTACACGATTGAGGTTATCAAGGGTTCACCGCTGAGCGTGAAAAAAATGGAAATGGCCCAGCAGGTTGGTTTTGTATTATTGATGGGCCTTATGGTTCTAGCGCTATTCAATGACTTTACTAAATTTTTCTTCAAATCATGATCATATTGGCTTCCGAGACTAGTACTCTTTTAGGTAGCGTTGCGCTTTTTGAAAATGGCGCGCAACTAGCTTACAAAGAGTCACCCCGTCAGGGTTCTCACTCTGACGTTATTAATGTTTTTATCGAAGACGTTTTAAAAAAATCTGAAAAAAAATTATCTGATATCGATTTATTTGCCGCAGGCATTGGTCCCGGAAGTTTTACGGGCATTCGCATATCGGTGAATGCCATTAAAACCTTAGCTTACTGTTATAATAAACCCATTGTAGGAATTAATTCTTTAATAAATCTAGCCTGGCAATGCCCATCCGTAGAAAATGCGCCCATCATTTCAATGATCAACGCCTATAAAAATATGTTGTACATTGCCACCTACAAAAAAGTCGGCGGCGAAATTAAAGTTGTACGCGAACCCGAAGTTATTCG
>JACMNA010000142.1 GCA_014378765.1 Bdellovibrio sp.
AAGATTTGTTAACGGAAGCCCGCCTTATCCCAGTAGACGCCCATACCACCCAAGTCTTCTTCAATGCGTAGAAGTTGGTTGTACTTAGCCGTGCGTTCACCGCGACACAAGCTGCCCGTTTTAATTTGGTGGCAATTAAGGGCTACCGCAAGATCGGCGATGATAACGTCTTCAGTTTCGCCACTACGATGAGACATGATGGTTTTCATTTTATTTCTTTGCGCTAAATTAACGGCTTCGAAAGTTTCGGTCAGCGTGCCGATTTGATTTACTTTGACTAAGAGGGCATTTGCGGCTTTTCGCTCTAAACCTTGGCGCAAGCGTTTTGGGTTCGTTACGAAAAGATCATCACCGACAAGTTGCACGTGTGAACCCATCGCGGCCGTGGCGGCCGTCCATGAAGCCCAGTCATCTTCGGCAAATCCGTCTTCGATACTAACTAACGGATATTTCTCGGCCCACTTTTGGTAAATAATTTGAAGCTCGTGGCCCGTGATAATATTTTTTTCCCACGTGTATTTGTTGTCGCCCTTGAACATTTCGGTTGCGGCGACATCAAGCGCTAAGAAAACATTTTGACCCGCTTCGTAACCGGCCTCTAAAATGGCTTCCATTAAAAGTTCTAAAGCTTCTTCATTTGACTTTAACACTGGTGCAAACCCGCCTTCGTCACCAACTCCGGTCGATAAACCTTTTTTATTTAATATTTTTTTCAACGTATGAAAAATTTCGGCGCCGGCTCGAAGTGATTCGGCGAAAGAATTATTTACGGTGGGTACGATCATGAATTCTTGAATATCGAGGCCGTTATCAGCGTGTGCGCCCCCATTCAGTACGTTCATCAATGGTACCGGCAGGCGGCAAGCTTGCGAACCACCAACGTAGCGATATAGCGGCAAACCCGCGTCTTTTGCAGCCGCTTGGGCACAGGCTAGTGACACACCTAAGATCGCATTCGCGCCTAAGTTAGATTTATTTTCAGTGCCATCGATGTCGCGTAAAACTTTATCGATATAAACTTGTTCGAAAACATTAAGCCCTACAACTTCGGGCGCAATTTTTTCTCTGACGTGGTCCACCGCTTTAGAAACACCTTTGCCATGATATCTTTTTTTATCACCATCACGTAATTCGTAAGCTTCGTGCGCGCCCGTGCTGGCGCCTGACGGAACCGCCGCGCGACCCATGTTGCCGGCCGACGTTTTCACTTCGACTTCAATCGTTGGATTACCGCGGCTATCAAGAATTTCACGACCCATCACGCTGATGATTTCAGACATCGATGCCTTCTTTCTTCTTTTCGGGGTTATTTAATTTTTTAAGTGTATCTAAGCTTTCTAAAATAATTTGGGGATATTGATTTTTCACAATCTCCCAATCGACTCTGCGAAAAGCTTCTTTTATTCCCGGCGTTTGTTTTTGTCCGGCGGTTAGCATGGTTACTAATTGGTGCGCGCGCACCATGTAGTCATGCAAGCGCGATAAATTTTGCGCCACTTGGTGAACCGGTCTTTTCATAAATTCAAATTCAGAAAAATCTTGGTGGATCACTTCGCGCTTGCGGTTATCGGGGGTGCCTGATTGGGCCTGCACGGCAAAACGTTGCAATTCTTCGTTACGGCGTTGCAACTCGCGATTTTTTTCTTCGAGGTCTTTACTGCTGTCTTGCAACTGCCGGATCACGTCTTGCATCAGTTGCGGCGAAATTTGCCGCTCGTCTTCACCACTTAGAATACTTTGTTGTGCCGAAGGCCAATCGATCGACATACGAATGTGCGTCCACTCGCAGTGCGCGGCTGATTGCCCTACGTACAGGGGCAAAGATTCAAACGCGGCTTTTAGATAAGTTGTTACAAGCGGATACTGTTCGGCCGGCAACGGAATATCAAAAGATAATCCTGAAGATAACCTGGTTAAGTTTTCAATCGGTGGTTCAGGCGATATAAAATAACCTAAAAACTTTTCGGGCTGATGAAAAATTTCTTCCGGGCGTGGCATCATGCGAAGCACGCTATCCAGAACTCCCCACACACGATTTTTTGGCGTGCGATGACCCGCTTGAATAATTGTTGAAGTATTTAAATTCAACCGCTCTAAAAAAGCTTCCATGTCGGGCGCACGCATCCAGTATGATGAATCGCGCAGAAGTTCCCACGGAATATCGGTCTCAGAAAAAAACATCGATAAATCGACTTTTTCTGACTCGAGGTGGGTCAAAATCGCATGGGTAATTTTACAGCTGAAATGCACGAGCCAAGTCTATTAGAGCGACTACACTGAAGCAACCCTTTAGGGACTGCACCATCGGAGCCTTACTTGTAGAGGCTTAACAATAGCCTTTACCCCTTCGGATTACGCTACTTTATTTTGCTTTTGAAACTTTGTTGCTGGAAAATTGATCTTATTATCAAGAATTTCTTGATAGAATGAGGGAAGATTTCCGGTGGGCTCGATTTGCCCTTCTAGTTTTCCATCATTTCGGCGAATCAATTTTGTGATTTCAAAGATCGGAACCACGATATATTTACCGTCGGGACCAATGCCTCGAATTTCAGAAATGGCGCCAATTTTACGACTGCCATCACCGTATCGGGAAATTTGAATAATAATTTCGATGGCCGAAGCCACTTGCGAAGTTAGCGCTTTTTCGCTGAGTTTTGCATCACCGCCGGCGGCCAAGGCTTCAAGCCGAATAATCGCATCTTCGGGAGAGTTGGCGTGCACGGTGCCCATGCTGCCTTTATGGCCGGTGTTCATGGCGTTAATTAATTCCATCGCTTCACTAGAGCGCACTTCACCCACCACGATACGATCAGGTCTTAAACGAAGCGCACTTTTTAATAAATCTTTAATACTAACTTCGCCTTTACCAAGTTGATCGGCCTGACGCGTTTCAAACCGGACGGTGTGATCGTAATCAATTTGTAATTCGGATGAATCTTCGATGACTAAAAGGCGTTGGCCCTTTGGAATGCGCGCGCATAATAAACTTAACAAAGTTGTTTTACCCGAACCCGTTCCGCCGCTAACAATAATATTTTTTCCTAAGAACATACAAAGATCTAAAAACATCCACGCATCGGGCGTGATGGTTCCATATTTAATATATTCGGCCGGTGTAATTTTGCTGGCCGTAAATTTACGAATACTAATGACGGTGCCCTGACGAGAGACCGGCGGCAATACGGCCGCAATACGCGAACCGCTGGCGGGCGAGCCTTCAATAATTGGTAAACGTGCATCTAGGCGAGGTTCATCTTTATTGATTCTTCGACCAACTGATTGCGCGATACTGTTGATTGCCGCTTGCAAAGTGTCTTCATCGGGAAATTTCGCGGTGGTTAATTCTAATTTACCTTTACGCTCAACGTAAATTTGATCAGGTCCATTAATTAAAATTTCAGACACGCCGGGGTCATTCAAAAATTCATTCACCGGGCCTAAGGCTCGGGCAATGACTTCTTTAAAGTTAGCCTGGCTATCTGACATTTTAACTACTGTTCTGAAGCCGGAAGTCTTTTTTCCGCTTCTTGGGTTACGATCATTTGACCTTGAATTCCGGTCTCAGGACATTGGTAAGAAAATATTCCTTCTACCTGAGGCTCAATATTAAAAGATTTGCGCACGCCGAATAAAGTGTTATGAGACTGGGTGAAAGAATCCATCAAGAAACTAATATTTTTTTCTTTCATATTCAAATTCACGATGTGAACTTTATAGGCCTCGCCTTTTTTAACGCGTACTTTATCCGGAATAAATCCTGACTCAGTATTTAAAATAACGATTTCTTTCGTAGGCTCAGTTGGCTGCACGGCTTTTTTAATGGCCAGCAAAATCTCTTCATCCGTTGATTGCTTCTCGGCTAATTGAGCCGGCTTCGCCACCAACGACTTAGGCGCTTCGATCGCGTGTACTTTTATTTGCAAAAAGTAAAACAACGCGAACAAGAAACCTCTAGTGAAGTTCTTTACGGTCTTGAAATTCACTGAATTCACGAGCAACCTCCAACGCAACAAAGTTTAATAATTTCGGTTCAAAAGAATTTAATGTTTGTACTAATAAAGTTTGGTTACCGCGACACGCATTCACTTGCGAACACGCCTGTTTCACCAACAAAGGATTTTTATTCATATCGAGATTGATTTTTTCCCAATCCATTCTCAAGACCGGATCGATCGCGCCAATACTATAGAGCGCATTAAACACCGCTTGCAAATCACCTTGAATAAACATTGCTGACCTCCTGTTGTGCAAGTCTTCATCTGTGAAAACTTGAATAACTTCTTTGATAACTATTCGGAGGAATTTGAAAAAAGCTTGAGTCAGATTGAGACGTTTTGAGACGTTCGTAATATTTCTAGATGTTAGTCGAGGATTTGGGCATGCAGAATAAAAAAAAGGCCACTTGCTAACGAGGCAAGTGGCCTTTTTTAGTTAACAGAGCAAAAGTCTTAGTTAAGAAAATGAACTAAGATAACATCATCGTGCTTAGTCGTGTTTGACTGTATAATAACTTTGATTGAATTTGATCCGCCTTCAACTAGACGACCGGGTATTGTAAAAGAACCAGCATGCTTACCTTCGCTAGTTTTTTGTAACGGTTTAACTGTATAATCAATTGCATCGCCGTTAGCTTTTACGATGTCAAACTTCGAGCAATCTTCTACACCTTTGAATGATAAAGTAATATTATTACCATCCGTTTGCGTTACTTTTACCTGACCGCCGCAAGAGGGTAAATCATAAATTTGCGAAGCTCCAAAAATAGCTGACCATAATCCAAATTCAGCTACGATGTTCGGAGATAAATTTCTAGTTGGCTTTACAGGTTTTACTACTTCACCAAATGATTGAACGCGAACGATGTCTCATTGTTAAACACTTTGTGGGAACTTTCTAATTTAAGTGGGTATTCTGTGGAAAAGCAGAAGGCGGATTAAGTCACTTTTCTAAACCCCATCTGTAGCAACCAACTTTTAAAAACCTAGAAACCGACTTTCGCCTACCAACCAAACCCCGTACCTTAAAGCCGCTTCGGGGGCATCGCCCCG
>JACMNA010000143.1 GCA_014378765.1 Bdellovibrio sp.
CGCAATTTCCGAAGTTTTGGGAACCTCCACGGTCGCGTCAAAATCATAATCTACAATTGCAGTCGTTAGCAATCGTACCCACGGAACGGCCGGAGCCTTGCGAATCTCATCTAAGCTTAACTCAACACTTTGTGAGGGATCTAATCTTAATACTTTTACATTTTGCACCAGGCGATTTATTTCTTCCTCAAACTTTTTGTAAGTGATTGGAAAAAATACTTGATTGTACCACGACCAACTTTCTAGTTTAAATTGGCACGAACTCGGCACAATTATTTTTGGCTTTAACCTTTCAATTTGCCTGATCCACTCGGGTGGCAATTCTTGCACGGATGGATCGCCCCGATTCATTCTTGATGGCGCAAGCACTTCGATTTCGCGCATAGTTTGAAAAGGCCACAGGATCAGATCCCAAATGGTTGTTTCTTCAAGCGTTAATAAAGTTTCTTCATCAATCCATGAATCTACCACGTTAAGTATGTTCATTCCATCGACCCTGATGTGAAAGATTGAATCGACTTCAGCATCAAGCGCCCGGCGCGCGATGATTTCAAACTCATTAATTTGGATGGGTTGATTGAGTTCAATGGATTCGACTTTGTTGAAGCCAAGTTGTTCCACCATTTCAAGCATTTCTGCGTGCTGACAAAAAATATAAATGGGCGTAGCTCGATTTAACAAATTAAGACTTTTAAGTGAACAATGGTCATCGTGATAATGCGAAATGAAGACCGCCGCTAATTGCAATTCTCTAATTTTGGTTTCATGAAATTCTACTGGGGGAAAGGCGTAGCAATTGGTACTAAATGGGTTTTCAAAGATAGGGTCAAAAACAATTTTGGTATCACCAAAGCTGAAAAGATAACCGGCGTGTAAGATTCTAGAAATAGTTAAACTCATGCGATAAATTCTTTTATACAAGCGCGCTCCGCTTGTAAAACTATTTTACAAAATCGTTGAATTTAGCTTAACTAGCAGGCCGCCGTGGCCTTACACTCAACTAATGAAGAAAATTTCGGCCAAGGCCAAAGCTGAAAAAAGCGTGCGAGACTTTATTAAAGATATTCAATTTTTAAGTTCCCTACCCGTTGCAAGAAAATACGCAGCACTCGTGGTGAACGAATACCCTTTTGATGCTCAGCTTTTATCGGCCAGTCGACTTTACCGCCAAAGTCGTACCCATTATTTCGCTATTGACGGAAAATTCATTCCGCGCGTTTCTTCGATAATGCGATCGTTAAGTGCGCAAGATCTATTTAAAAATGAAATTGATTTTACCCCGGCCCAATCAGAAATACTTTGGTTTAAAGATCACGCGGGCGAAGTGGCCGATCAGTCGGCGCAAGTGAAAGCCCTGAAACAATTCAATGAAAACTCGCTCTTCCATGAGCAAAATCATCGGATTATTTGGCAACTGTTACCGCCCGCGCCCAAAGATCGATTGGCTTTTAGGCGCTATTTAAACTTTGCGGAAAGTTTAGTTGTAACACTTGATTTAGCGCTGGGGGATGAGCTCGGAGCAAAAAATTCTTTGTACTTCGAGCGATTGAACTTAGTCTTTAGATCAGCCCGAAGTGACCGGCAGCCGAAGCTTACAAAGCGCGAATACCGCCAGTATCTATTAGCTTTAACTTGCGCGACTTATTGCGCCCTTGAATTGATTCATCACGCGGATGTGTTGAAGGCGGTTAACTATGTACTACCTGGGCAAAAAATTGTAAATCAACACGCCGTTCGTCGTGGTTTAGAATTGAGTGAGCTTTTTACGTTAAACACAAATCCGCAGTGGCAAAATTTATTCTGGCAGTCCTCACAAAAAAAATTAGCAAAGCTGCATGACCAGCGTCATGAACAAGCTTTAATAGTGGCCGCTGATCCGCTTGATCTTAACTTTGAATTTGCTTTAGCGCGCTCTATTTTTTATTACTTTGGGTTGTAGTTTTTTACAACCTTACGACTAGCCTTATGAAGGGCTTCTGGTCAATTTGGTAGGTAATGATTTTTTTTACCTGCACTTCTAAGTACTATCTATTTATTAGGTGGATACGAAATGAAGATTGTTTTATTGATTTGCGGCTTACTAACTAGTTTAGCTCACGCCGAAGATTCGCTCAGCACAAAAATTCACAATCAATACACTTCGTTTCGTGCGATGGGAATGGGTAATGCTTTTGTGGCCGTGGCCGACGATTACAGTCTGATGTTTTACAATCCGGCCGGCTTTGCAAAAAAGCGTTATAACGAATTTCAATTTACGATGGTCGGCGCGGGGTATTCACCTAAAACGGTCAAGTTGATGGATGATATTAAAAAGGCTACCGAGACCGGTACCGAATCACAAAAAGCTAGTGCCGTGTCGGCGGTGCTAGACCAATATTATGGTCAGTCGCTAGGTGGCACCGTTCAAGCCGTTGAAATATTTTGGACTCGTCGTCATTGGGGAATTGCCCTTTTGCCCGTCAATTTAACCGTCGACATGTCTTTTAATAAACAGTTGGGGCCCGCAATTGATCTTAATATTATTGGTGATACGGTCATTGCGTATGGGTATGGAAATGACATTAGTAAAACCGTTTCGATGGGGGCCAGTGTTAAGTATTTGCACCGCGTTTCGGTCGACCAAAGCGTGAGTGCCCTCGAGCTAGCTTCGGATCCAAATGTACTAAGCACGAAACGCGCTAAAGAAGGCATCAGTCTTGATTTAGATATTGGAATGATGTGGACCCCTAATTGGTTTAATTCAAACGCCACGAAAGCTGAAACCGTTACCGAGTCAGTCATCGAAGTTCAACCAGAGCCGAAACTTGAAGAAGAAAAGAAAAGAACCCCCCAATCAGAAATCAATGTGAAGGCCGCAACGCAATTTAAATTAAAAGAAACTAACGCCACCGATCCACCAATTCCACTGCGGCCTGAAGATATTAAAGTTGTACCCAGCGTTGAATATGTGGAATCACCACTGGAACTTAAAGACGAATCAAATCAAGTCACTTTTCCTGACAATGAAATTGATGAGCCCATTAAGGTGAAGCCTAAAGCGCGCGTGCGGCGTCGAACAAAAATTGTTGAAGTGATTCCGGCCGTAACAGAACGTTTTCCGCTAACTTTTGGTTTGGTCGTGCGCAACGTCGCCGGCGGTTCTTTTTCAAAATCAAAAATGGTCAATAAAGATGCCACCGACGAGCCGGCCAAGTTACCCACCACACTTGATCTTGGCTCACAATACGAATTAGCGAAATTTGGAGATCTAACTTTTCGAACAATGATTGATATTAAAAATATTTTTCATCCGGATATAAACCCAACAAAAGCATTTCATGCAGGCTTCGAAGCTGATTATTATCCCAACAGTTGGTTTAAAACTCAATTTCGCGCGGGACTCAATCAAAATTATTATACGGCCGGGGTGACTTTGCTATTAGGTTTTATTCAGATTGATGCTTTAACCTACGGCGAAGAAGTCGGAACGACGGCCACAAAAATTGAAAACCGAGTTTACGCTGGTAAGCTTGGTTTTAATTTTTAACATTAAGGTTTTAATTATGGACAAACGTAAGCCGGATTCGCAAGCTTTCCTTTAAAACACGCCCCGATGGTGGCGGCCGTTGCTCCGCCCGCGACCGAAGCACCCAATTCATCACAATATTTTTTCATTGATTCGGAGCTGCTGGTTGAACCCACGCACGACGTGTTGTAAGTGGTCGTTACGATACTACCGATCGTCGCCGAGTCCATTGAAGCGACCGCCGTTTTTATTTGGTCTTCGGTCGGCGTGCCACCTCCCGTTAAGGGGTAGGCCAGCATGGCGGCCTCGGTGCCTAAGCGAAACAACGAACTAATATCGGCTAAAATTTTTGCTCCCGACAACGAGCAGTAGCCAAAGGCTTCAATGGAAGTCGCAATATTTACGGCGCGCGCGGCCGCATCGGTACTAAGATTTGCGCCCGAATGAAAGTTTAAGGTCGTGATGGCGGATACAGTTGATGAACATCCGCCCGTGCAAGTGCCATTATTTTTTAATTTATCTAATGCATCCGTAAATGTCGTGGCGCCAACGCCTTCCGAAATAAAGACCATCGCGCATTTTAATTTATTAGCTGAAGTTGAGTTGTCAGATAAAATTTTACTAACGCAAGAGCGCGCCGTAGCCGTTGATGCAGTATTTAAACAAAGTTGGGCATCTTTTAAATCTTCTTTTGAGCTTGGCTTTGCACACGAGAATAAAAACAAAGCAATTAGGGCCGAGCAAATTATTACGAAAATTGATTTCATTTCAAGATCCTTTTCAATACCAAGGTATCGGTCATTTTAGACCGATTTTACACTTGATATCGAAATTATCTTAAATTCCTTCGCTTCAAAATGAGACGCATAGAGCTACTGCATTTAAGCAATTTAAAATGTAGTTTCTTTCTTCATTAAATCTTCAATTTTTAAACCAATGTGAGATTCTTTTCCAAAGATAGTACCAAGTTTACCTTTAGAGAAATGCTCTGCACCCAAGGTGTATGCCTTTGACGGCAAAGCAATATACTTAACTTCAGGCACAATTGTGACCGCATTTTTTAGGTAAAAATTGACGAAGTCTTTTACGTCAGCACGCTTCGCCGAAGCTTCATTTACGTAAATAAATAAGGGACGTGATAATGGATAATAAGTTCCGTTTTCGACCGTTTCTTTTGAAGGCAAAACGCCTGTTTTCAGTGGAGCTTTGGCACCGCCAATAACGGCCACCGCTTTTAAATTCTTTTTATTTTCTATATAATAAGACATCGGAATATAACCAAGGGCAAATTCATTACCGGTAATACCTTTAACCAACGTGTTATCATCTTCAGAGGCCGTGTAATCGCCGCGTGATGATTTTGCCTTACCGACAATGGCTTCCGTAAAATAATCAAAAGTACCCGAATCTGATCCGGCACCGTAAAGTTTGATTTCTTGATCGGGCCATTTGGCATTGACTTGATTCCACTTTTTAATTTTACCTTGGGCTGCGGGTTCCCAGATCATTTTTAATTCATCGGCCGTAATTTCATTAAGCCATTTATTTTTGGCATTTACCGCAACCACCGTTGCATCGTACGCAATGGGGAGTTCAAAGTATTTAACGTTCATCTTTTTGCAGTCTTCCATTTCGGCGGTCGTAATCGGGCGTGAAGCATCTTGAATATCCGTTTCGCCACGACAAAACTTTTTAAAACCCCCACCCGTGCCAGAGATTCCGACCGTCACGCGACTGGCGTCTTTTTTTGAGCCTTGGTATTGTTCAGCCATTGCTTCCGTGATTGGATACACCGTGCTTGAACCATCAACTTTTATAATTTTATCTTCGGCACCGGCTAAGGCCCCGGCAAATAAACTTGTCGTCAAAAGCATTGCATTAAAAAAATTCATAAATCCTCCGTCTACATTGTTTAAATTTCTAAAATAAAAAGCAACTGTTAAAATTGAAGAGACACGCAACTTGCAGCTAAAAAAACAATCACCAAAAGTAAATTCATGTCCATAATCTCCTTTTGTTTTAAATCGTTTAAAATAACTTTAACTTTGCTAAGTTTTACCAGAAAAAATCTGAACTTAGTGTCAGGTTTTAGTTAAGATAACTTGCGTTACTTTTTATCTTGGAGTGCATCTTGACGGAATCCTGATTTTACAAAACGATTGAGCCCTGACTTAATCGTTTTAAACCAAAACCATGTAAAATGGTTTCACTCGAAGGAGATTTTAATGAAAGCCACCCTCGTAATTTTAATGTCGTTAGTATCACAACTGGCTTCTGCTTACGTTGGGGCAAACGACGGTTGGGAAAAAATATTTTCAACTAAATCGATCACTTTACTTTACGAAGCCAATTTAGGTGGCATCGAATTAAAAAATGCCTGTTTAACTGCCCAGCACGTGAAATCGATAAAGCCAATGAAGTACTGCCCTAAATTAATTCCAGCAAAGTCCGACTGGGTTTGCGAACAATGGATCACTGGTGTTTATACTTATCCGCGTACAATGGAAAAAAACGCCTGCCTTCAGTGGGGCCACAATGCTGAACAAAATTATGGTTGTTTACAAGAAGGCGTCGTAAGCGTCACTGTTCCACAAACTTTTAACGTGCGCGTAGTGCAGACGCACGGAAGTTATAGCACGTATCCGGGATTTCAAAAGGCCATCACGCTGCCTGATTGCCGCAACTAAAACATTAGCGATACAGTAAATATTTTTTACTTTGTTTCATCCACGCGGCCTCGTCTTTTTTCAAAACTTTCTCTAACTGTTGAGGTTTTGAGTTTGGGTCATCAACCCACTCACGAAAGTGCGGGCCGCCCGTAATCACATCGACCGGCAACTTTCCTTCGGTGTATTCGTAGGCGAAATCACGCCAAATTTCATATTGCGGATAAAGCTCACGCACGCAGCGAAGCATCAGCGCCATTAAACGATACGGCTTAAATTGCGCGGGCTTGTATTGGGGAGTATCGGTATGAACTTGAAAACCGTGGCACAATTTTTTTTCATGTTTATGAAATGTTGGTTCAAAAAAACATTCACGGATTAATGCGCCCTTCATCCACTGGGGGGCTTTCTTCTTCATAAGAGTTAATACCTTTTTAAAATCAATATCCGAAGCACCAACTTGTTCCAGCGCACGCGTAGTGCCCCGCCCTTCACTCAAAGTTGTGCCTTCAATGATGACCGTGCCCGGATAAAACCGTGCCATATTAAGCGTGGGAGCATTCGGGGAAGGGTTCACCCAGGGGCGCTCTTCTGACCAGCCGTAACCAGGTTTTTTATTCGGTTTATAATCTTTCATTTTTATAATTTTAAGATCAATTCCCAGATTAAAATGAGTTTTATAAAATTGCGCCATCTCGGCAGGCGTTAGCCCGTGTCGCATCGGAAAAGGTCCGGCGCCCACGAATGATTCATAACCCTTAATAAGTGTATGACCTTCGATTTCGCGACCCGCGGGGTTAGGTCGATCCAATACAATCACGGTTTTACCTTGCTTTGCGCACTCTTCCATCACGTAAAGTAAAGTCGTAATAAATGTATAAATCCGACAACCCAAATCTTGTAGATCGAAAATAATTACGTCGAAAGTTTGCATCATCTCGGGCGTAGGCCTACGAACTTTTCCGTACAAACTAAAAATTGGAATCTGATATTCAGGGTGAAGCGCATCATCACTTTCAATCATGTTATCTTGTTTTTCGCCCTTAACGCCGTGCTGGGGCCCAAACGCCGCCGATAAACCAATGGCTTTATGAAGCAAATCAAAACTGTGTTGAAGATTTTGATCAACACTGGCCGGGTGGCAAACTAAAGCCACGCGTTGTTTTTTTAATTCTTGAATCAGCTTTTTATTTTCTAGTAATACTTCAAGACCTAATTTCACGATTTGATTCCTTATTCATATTTTATTTCTAACTATTTTTTTAATATAAAACTATTATTTAAATGAAAGTCTGGTTGCGCCGCTTGATGCGACAAAGCTAAGTAATGTTTCATTCCTGATTTTTCTTTTATGACGGCCGTTAAACTTATTGTCATCGATTTTGCGGTTAACAAATTATCAAGCTCAATTTTTAATTGCTGCCCATTCCACTGCATTGATTTCATTGTAAAATCTTGTGTGATTTTGGGCGGTTGCGGATGGCGATAGGCTTCAAAGTGATAAACATTCCACGCTGGGCGAAGTGAAAAATTCAGCTCATAATAGGCGTCAGCCCCCTCAGGGCGAATGAACATTTCAAAACAAGTGTCATTCCATAGCCCATCGGCGCGTTCAATTGCCGAGCCCAGCGCGCGAAAAGCCAACGGCAATTCAAGCGCTGAATTTTGATCCACTACTTCGTAGCACAAGGTCAGGCGCGAATCAGTACGTTGTACTTCGGCGCGCACCACAATTTTAGATTCGATGGGCTTAAAGGGTATCAATGTTTGCATTAGCACCAAGCTTAGCAAAAACTTTCAAGGGCGACTCGCGCAATATAAATTTGACTCGACCTACGTATTGCTTTGCATATGGCCGCATTTTTGCTCAGACATTGCATACATCGAATAATTGCTAAGTTAAGCGGATAATCTCCTCAACTCTTTGTCTGTGGGGGCAAAATGAAATCAATTGGCTTATTAACTTTAATCACAACATTTTATGTAAGTACCACTTGGGCTGCTCCCTATTTCGCTAAAGCCGAAATTAATTTGTCAGAAGTGACGTCGGCAAAAGAGTTGGCTTCGATTTTACCAAACCTCAGCCAAGCTATGACGCTTAACGGAAATGCACGCGACGGAAGAGTTTATAACTGTGAATACACTTCAACCATTAAAAGTTCATACGTCGACGAAGACGTTTATCACGTCGAAATCGATTTTTCTTTTCGCGGTCATCAACGCGCGTGCGGCGATTCTTTAGCCGGATCTTCGGCGCTTTGGCAGGCTTTAGCCGAAACACCTAAAGTAAAACTTGAACCTATTCAGAAAAGCCCGGTCACAGGCCGCTAACCTAACAAATCAAAGTTGCTTCGTCATAAAAAACTTTGAACCGTCTTTAGGATAATTTTTTTGAACCCACTCTACTTTGTAGCCGTGTTTTTCGTAGAAAGGCTTAGCCTGAAAGTTAAGAGTATCTAATTTAAAATTACTATTATGTTAAAATTCGACTTCAAAATACTTAGAGGAGTTTTATCAAATCTATATGCGCAACGTTCCTATTCTTAATCGCAACAATCGTTCAAGTAAGAAGATCGCAAGCCTTAATCGGTAGGACTCACGATCTATTAAATAATATCAATCTTGGCCCATTTAAAAATAAGCTACGAACTTTTAGAATAGACCCGACATTAAAAGCCCGGCTTAGTTTGTCTTACATGTGCAATTGATCGCGCTGCCGCGGAATGCTAAAAAATAAGTTATGGAAACGTTGCAAAAACAGTACTTCACGGCGGATTTAATAAAATCTTTGGGTATAGGTCGAAACACTTTACGCTTGTACGAAGAGATAGGATTACTTTCGGGAAGGCAGCGAACGTTAGCCGGATATCGAACCTACACCGAAGAACATTTTGCTAATCTAAAATTTATCATTGCCGCCAAAAAAGTAGGTTTTACTCTTAACGAAATTAAAAGTTTACTTTCAGTCTTGAAAACACAAAAAAATGACCTGCGGTCAAATGGACAAAGAAATTACCGGCAAAGTTGAGGAAATCGAATCGGAATTGAAATTGCTTTCGCAAAAGAAATATTTTTTGAATAACTTTCTGAAAACTTGTAGTGCGCAAGAAATTGAAAATAAATGCGATGTGATAAGTAGTGGTTTTGAAAAAAAGGCCTGGTGTTAATGAAGATTGATGCTTATGGAAAAAAGCTTGAAATCGTAAGGTAAAAAAAGCGCGCGTTTTATTTATTTATTCGGCCACCGATTATTTATTTTCTCTGGGATTAGCGTCGGCAGCCATTTGGTTAAAGCCATTGGTATATCAGCGGCTGCGAACGAGATCTACCCATATTTAGCTCAGTAAATGAAATTATTCATTCATATCGAAACGAATATTTTGATCGATATCTTGGAACTTTCTAATTTAAGTGGTTATTCTGTGGAAAAGCAGAAGGCGGATTAAGTCACTTTTCTAAACCCCATCTGTAGCAACCAACTTTTAAAAACCTAGAAACCGACTTTCGCCTACCAACCAAACCCCGTACCTTAAAGCCGCTTCGGGGGCATCGCCCCG
>JACMNA010000144.1 GCA_014378765.1 Bdellovibrio sp.
CAACCAATTTTTTTCGATTCCTTCGAAATCAATCAATCCACATAAAGTTAGTTTTTAGAAATACCTAATCTTACAACATCCGAGTTTTACAATTACACATTACATTCAAAAAAGTTTCGCCACCAAATTACTTTGCAGTCGTTGGTTCTGGGTTCTTACGTTTCATCTGGTTGCGTTTTATAGTTAGAAAAATTCTTTTAAAAGAAAAATATCTCAGATAGCATAAATGCATGACTTCGCATGAGGCCGCTTTAAATTATTTTTACACGGGACAAATTCCATCCGGGATTGAAAATGTTTTTTATTCCGCGAACAGGTCTGAGTCTGTGGCTCGCCTAAGTGTTTTCTATAACGTTTGTAAAAATCAAGGTATCGCAAGCGATAATGATATTTCGTTGATCGTTTCATCTCTTGGTGAACTTACGAATAATTGCTTCGATCATAATCTTGGGTATTGGCATGATACCCCGGGGTGTTGTGTAAGTTGGTCAAAAGAAAATAATGTTCTTACTTTCTGCATTGCTGACCGTGGGCGCGGAATTGTTGAGACTTTGAAGCGTGTTACTCCTGCCAATCAATCTGCGCAAGAAATTTTGCAAACCGCCTTTGAAAAGGTAATCTCGGGACGTGCCCCTGAAAAGCGTGGCAATGGTCTTAAATACGTGTGTCGCCAAATTTTATCAAATAGTTTAAACGCTTTAAAATGTTTTTCAAATAATTGTAGCTACCAAGTCAATAGCACGCTTTTTCCGGTTCCACTTGAGTTATCAAAGCCTCAAGATTTTGGAACTATTATTTTTTTCCAATGGAGAATTTCATGACTATTCAAATAAAAAGATTCGGAGAAATTCTTACATCTAGAACCGAGGGGCGCGAAGCAGGATTACTTTTGTTGGCGAATGAATTGAGAGTTTCGGTCAAAACAATCGAATTGGATTTCGCAGGTGTTCTTGTTATGACGCCATCGTGGTTAGGCGAATTTGTAAATACGTTAAATGAATCAGAATCTAGAATTTTTTCTTATTCTAATTTGACGAACGCTAGCGTTAAAGCTTCAGTTGAAACTACAGAAGGCATGCCCGGCAGCTCGTCCGGCTCATAACCCTAAGGTCGCGGACGTGCAGTCGTGGGCTTAAATCTTTATGGGAACCATATTTTACGGTAAAAAAGTAAGTTATTGGTTTCTGGCGGCTGTAGCTAACGACACTATGCTAACCCGAAATATAAAAAATCGCTGTATTTGCTTTATATGTAGGTGTTGCTTAATGCTGCGACCTTTCCACCGAAATAGCTTTCAACACTTCCGCAAGTAAGCTGTGGCGTTTTAATCTGTCGTCAGAAATTGTTTGGCAGCCGTTTACTATCTGATAGTTTTCTAAATGTAATGTGTTTCCCTGCACTCGTACCACCAAATTACTTTGAAGTCGTTAGTTCTGGGTTCTTACGTTTTCATTTAATCGCGTTTTATCGTTTAGAATGCTTCTAGCAATAAGTTGTGGGGGGTGTAAGAGGCCTCAACTTGCTAAAGAAATTCGAGCCGCTCCGCTTATGCGAATGCTGGGCTTTTTACTTTGCTGAAGAAACTCAAAAATTTAAAATATTTGAGTTTTTAATAACTCTAGCGATTGGTGTAAAACTCTATCTAACAGTCGGTTTTTTCCTTTTGCTATTGAGAACTTCGTTGATTTGATTGGTAAACTTACTGCTTGGGCGTTCATCCGTATCACCGGGCTTGACGGTGTTTAAGGTTTCCATATCTTGAGTAAATTTTTGCCAAACTTGCGAACGGTAAATTTTGATAAGTTCTTTAATCTGGCTTGCAGTGTAATTTTTCGTATAGAAATTGCGATAGTAAGCAATTTCTTCTTCTTCTAGTTTTTTCAATTTGTCGGCGGAAAGAAGATTTTGTAGTTCGGGCGGAATATCCTTCAGGTTAGCTATAGCCTTGCGCGTTCGCACAACAACTTTTCCAATATTTTCGCGTAAATTAGAAAGTTCAACGAAGGTTTCTAAATCTTTTTCCAGCGGCGGGCCCGACTTTTCTTTTAACCTTCCGATAAAGTTAAGATCAGACAGGTCGCATGAACTAAGGCCGGCAACTGCAACAGATCCTAATCCTATACGAGTTATAAATTGTCGTCTGCTAGATGACGCTAGTTTTTTTTTACTTAAGTTACTCATTTAAATGCCCCGTAGGTGATTCTATGGTAGCGATTGAAATACGACCTTCATGCTTCGGGCAGGTCAAAATATCGCCAACGTAGTAAGAACCATCACCTTCAACAAAAAGATGATAAACTAATTCATTGCGTGTCGATGTAATTTCTTTGATGTGAGTAACTTGAAGATCTTTTGAAATAGTTTTTAGCAATGAACCAACTTTTAGCGGCTGTACATGACTGGCTAGTTTGTTGCATATTGGATCGATAGCTAAAACTGAACCATCAGCCCCGTAAATCGGGTGTTCATCGGTAATGAAAATTGGTAAGTTATTTAGCTGATAAATTTTTCTATGATCACCTAAGGGCAAGGCTATCGCAGCTAGTACTTTAGCAGGTTTGCTATCTTGTAGAACTAAGTCGTAAATACAGATTTCAGAAATCGGCTTTATAGACCCGTCGTACATTTGAACAAGACTTGATGAATTAAAACAACAGTCACCGCTAGTCGGGTAAACATAGCCGTCACCAAACGCAGTGTTTCCATCCACTGGAGCTCCGGCATTGTCGGCCATGTTGATAGCAAAGGTCAGGTCAGCGCCATCGCATTTTGCTAACTGCACGGTCGAAATAATTTTTTTATTCTGTCTAATTTTAGTAAAGTTCTCGGTAACCACTAAGCTAATGTTGCGATCAACAGAGCCCACTTCATTTTCCGCACGAATAATCGTCGAAAAATAATTTAAGTGATCTGGTTTTGCAATTTCACTTAGTGTCGCTAATCCAGATATGACTCCGTCTTCGCTTAAAGTTAAACCTAAAGGTAAAAAACCCTTCATTAGTTTAAACTTTAAAGGTCCCTTTGCGGGATTGGCGCAACGTAATTTTCGAAATACTGCAGAATTAGGTTTAATTGCTTCAATAATTCCTGATTCACTGGCACTCCACTTCGGTTCAAATATTTGGTTCGTTCGCATTAGGAAATGCGGTGTTTTTTGTGGGTCAGAATTTTTAACTAGATGATGCCTTATATCCTTAGCTTCAAAACTTAAAACTTTTGACCACAGCGCGGCGGCAACACCGGTTACGAAGCCCGCGGCGATGCTATTACCTGATAGAGTTGAGTAAGCATTCGTATCGGTTGGTAAAGCAACGCAGATGTCTTTGCCTGGTGCGAATACATCCGAAGGAGCAACCGATAGGGGCTGAAGATTTTGGTCGAAGCCAGCAACCTGTATGATCGAATCAATGCTTTCGAATTTAAAAGAATGGTCTAAGCGACTAAGATTGTCACTGGCAAGAATGATTAATACCCCGGCTAAAGCAAGTTGTTCAATAATAGAATAAAGTTGATCTGATGGAGAAGTCGTTAGGCTTAAATGAAGAACGCTTTTTGCTGGGCGTGATTTATTATTTTTGTTAATGTGATGTCGCAGAACAACTTGTAAGGCTTCAATCATTTGCTCTTGGGTTGACGATTTTTCATGCTCAAAAATTTTCAAGACAAGCAATTTAGCCGCAGGAGCAGAGCCCAAGGTTATTCCTGAAATTAACGAAGCTATCGCGGTACCATGGCCAATTTGATCGGTTCCATTATTATTATAGGGATCAAAAATGACTTCGATGGCGCCAGTGAACTCCGTGTGTGATTGTAAAATACCTGTATCGACTAAATAGACGTCTACGTTATTTCCGGCGTGCGGTTCATGTGCGTTCCAGAACCGATTTAGCTCGGTGATAGATATCGCTTTATTCTGCTTAAAAAGAAACAGGTCTCTGCTGACATGGAGGTGACCCCAATGGCTTTCTTTCATAGTTTGTAGCCCCTTAGCTGCCTTTAGGTTAAAGAATAACTGCATTTTTGTAAAATGAATTATAGCTTTGCATCTAGTTTTGAGCCAGTTTTTGAAAGTCCGAAGAACATCTGATTACAGGACCTTTTCGAGCTGTCAAAATTTGATATGAATAGAGCTACTACCATTGCTAAATTTCGGTATAATTGGTCTCATGAAAATACTTTCAGACGTAATACAGCATTACGACAAATCTTTTGTAGCCGTTAAATTTAATTATCCCCTCGGGTATTTTGATTCTATTTTTTCTTTTTCTGACTTTCAAGATTTGATGAAAAAAACCCGCTTCGTCGAAAATGATATTTGGCTTTATAAAAATGGGAATAAAGTCACTGAATCTGACTTATTAGTGCCTAAGGGCAGTCATGGAAATCCCTTCGTTAATCCGAAACGTTTTTCTAGCGTTAAGCTGAACGAATTTTTTACGAGTGATAAAATAGGGATTAAAATAAATGCGGTCTACGATTTCTCAGAAAAGATAAACAATTTTCGCAAAGAACTGGCGACTATTTTAGGTTGTGAAGTTAGTGTTAACTCTTATTATTCTCCCTCTCTTTCAGAAAAAATGTTGGCGGCTCATCGAGACAGTTACAATATTTTAATATTACAAATTCAGGGTCAAAAAAAATTCTTTTTTGGCGAAATGACAGATGAAAAAATTCAGGCCGACAAAGAAACCGTGGTTTTAGAGGCCGGTCAGGCCTTATACCTTCCGGCAAATCTGGCCCATTACGCGGAGCCGGCCAATGGCCAAGACTCTTTGCATCTAACAGTAGGACTGCATGATCTTAAGTTTGGTGAGTTTGTTGAAACTTTTTTTAGAACCAATGAAAAGTGGAAACTATTGGTTAGTAAAAAATTTCCGATAGCCAATGGGCAAGCGATCGCGGCCGATTTAGATTATTTAGTCGAAGAGTTAGCGATTTGTTTAAAAGATCAAATGAAAGACCAACTATTTGTTACCGAATTTTTAAAAGAAAAATTAAAAATAGTTTCTGATATCTAGTTATATTTAAGGACCTTGCAAAGACTGAAAGAGGGTGTTTTTGATAAACTGGTATAATGAAGGTTTTAAAAGTATTTCTTTAAGGTGAATTTGTTGAATAGCCTGCTCCATGGGCCGACGGTATTTTTCATTAAATAGTGTCATTCCTATTATTTTCTCTTCGGAGTTATTTAATGGGCTTAATTGCCGTCCGTCTAATCTTTGATCGGTCCCTAAAAGGTCGTGGACGAGTTCAAAGCCAGTCCACTTAGAGGCACGCGAGTTAACCGTAAATCCTGCAAATCTAAAAAATTGCTCTTTTATTTTGTTCAGTCCCTTCTGCCCTTCGTAAAAATCTACTGCTGATCTTGGTAGAGCCGACGTTAAAGATGAAACTAAGGTTTGTTCAAAGCGGATGAAGTCGTGAGAAAATCCCAATGCGATCGAAGACGCAATTTGTTCGGCGGAATAAAGAAAAAAATTTGCAACTCCCGGGCATCCTAATTTCGCAAATAATCGATCGATGGCGAAATGATCTTGGTTTGCTAACGAAGCAAAAGTCCACTCAGAAGGTAATGCGCAAAAGTCACCGACAATTTCGCAAGTGTCACTAAGTTGTCGAATAAGATAATTCGAAGGGCGACGAATTCTAGCAAAATCGCCAGAAAATATCGGGACACCGTTCATTTTTGAAATCACTTGTTCGGCCAGCCATACGTGCGAAGCGATCATTGGTGACGACAGCCCGTATGAAAGGCAATAGTTTTGGTACTTTCGACTTTCTAAAAAATCAAAAATATCTAATTCGACCAGCGTGTATTTCAAGCCAATTTGTTCACAGAGTTGAACTGCGGGGTCCACATCATGCCAATTTAAATTGGCATTAAATTTTAAAATTACCGCCTCGATCGGAACTTTTGCACCAACGAAGCTGCGAGCGACGCATTCACTGTCAACACCGCCGCTTAAGCAGACGAATAACTTTTTGTTTTCAGATCTATTGAAAATATCTAAAGCTGACAGTTTACATTCGTTAAAAAAATCGTTCACGACACTATCCATATGACCTAAGCCAATGCAAAAAATCGAGTTGGGGGCCTCGCGCAAGAACTGGTGTGTAAAACCATATTTAAGATGGTCTTCTTTAGAAAATGCGTGTTGGAATGGGTTTAACTTCACCTGATTAGTTTATCTATTAGTTTCATCAAATCAATTACAAGATGTCTCATTCTGAATGGCGTTAACTGTGACTCTTTTCTTTCACGTAAATAATCTTCTAAAACTTGAAGTAAACGATCGCGCTTAATCGGGTTTGCTAGGGAGTCATTTGTTCCGGCTTTGGAGCATGCGTCACGATCTTCTTGAAGGACATTTGCCGCATGCTACATCCAGCTGCAAAAAGTGTGAAAATTGGACAGGATCCCACCATTTACGCCACCGAGGAAACTCCATTTGGAATATTAGACAAAAGGAACAAGTCGACCGCCACTGGTGGTTCATGGCACAACTTATTTTAAGTTTCTAAAATACCTTCACCGGCCAAAATTATTTTAATTTTGTCTGATCAGAAATTGAAACCCAAATTGCTTTGAAGCCTTGTCTGTTTGGCAAAAGAAGTGTTTCGATTTTTTCCGGTTGAAGGATCGGATCACGATCCGTTCGTGTTTGGCGATAGAAGGTTTAATTTTTAGGTCAAAATAAAATATTGTCCTTCTCTGTTCTTTTAATCTACATCCCGTTGTTCAAGCACTTTTACGTTATTTACCGCATTATAGATGCGGTGAACACCGACCTTCATGCCGTTATGATATCAACAAGCACGACCTTTTTATTCTTTAAAAACAGCTGCAAACGACTTGTTAAGAGGGTCTTGATAAAGCGCTTATGTTTGCGTCCGATAAGTAGCGTATGAAAATGTTATTTCAAAAAAATCAGCCGTTTAATAATTCGATGATATCTCCTTTCATCTTTGTCTTCTTTTTTATTCAATATTTTTCGATATCTGCGTTGGCCGTTCCAAAATATATTACGCTGCAAACTAGAATTTATAAACCTGACACGACACCTTTACAAGCGCCGTCAGTTACCTTTCAAATCACGACATTAGATTCTGTCGGAACATGCGTTCTGTATGTTGAAAATTACAGTGGCATTAGTATGACTGCGTCTGGTGGCAGTACCGTTTTAAATTTAGGTTTGGGTGTGCAAATATATACATCGGTCGGAGCCAATTACACCGATGTATTTAATAACCAAACAGCTTCGTTTGCTTGTCAAGGCGGTGGAACTTATACGCCGGCAGTGAATGATCGTCGAAAAATAGTTTTGCAATTTAATGATGGAACAGCAGCGGGTTGGCAGACGGCGCAG
>JACMNA010000145.1 GCA_014378765.1 Bdellovibrio sp.
GAATAATATTAAATTTTTATTAATTTGAGGAATCGAAATTTCTTCTCCAGAAATTCGTTTGATTACCGTTAACTCTAGGCGACTTTTTTCGATCAAGTATTTATTTAAAAACAAAGGTGAATAATGATACAGAGCAAGCCCTGCCATAACTAGTGCTAACACAAAAAGCGAAATTTTTAATTTGCTAATAAAAACCTTCCCCGAACAGTACTTTCTTAATTTGAAGCCATTCCACAGGGTTCAAATTCGTTTCAGTCTAATTTCGCCAGGTAAAATCTAAAATATCAATTAATTTGTGTAAGCTAACAGAGCCCTTACTTCCCGAATTAACTACAAGTCGAGTCAAAATAGCGGCTTTATAAATAATGGAGCATGCTCATATTGTCATTTCGTCAAAATTCTAGTCACAAATGCTCACAGAAAACGGATTAGGTAGATTAAGTATGGCATCGATTACGCAAGCTAGTTTCTGACAGTAAAATCTATTTTGAGGAGTTTTCTTTTTATGAAATTATTTTTAGCCCTAGTTACAGTTCTGTTCAGTTTTCAATTTAGTTCAGCCGATTCAATTTGTCTAAAACCTAGAATAAGTTCATTGCCAATTGGTGAACAGCCCGGTATCAGTGTGACCTATTTGGATAAATCCGGAGTTTCGTATTACTATTCTGAAGCCACCGTTATCAAAGTGACAAAAGAATTAGGTCGGTCAAATTTGATTATGTACCGTTTAAAAAACGAAGCTAAATTTGAAATCCGTTTTGTAAACGGGTTAACGCCGGTTGATTTGGTAAATAATGATTTTTCAAAATCATTATCATTAAACGCAAAGCAATCAACTGAACTCGGCACAAACTGCTACAATATTTTTTAAATCTGTACTGAGGCCAACGTAAGGCAAAAAGTTGCACCCGCCGCGCTGATCGCGAAATTTCAAGTCAACTTTTTGAATTCTAATTGCTTGTGTCCCATACCCAGCGCCCTCTCGTTAGAACAGCAAAGAAGTGCAAACTTGCGGCGCGGCTTTGTGCGTAAATTCGGGGTAAGGTAGAAATAGTTCGAATTGAGTTACGGAATTTCAATTAGTTAGGTAGGTTATTAGCTAAAAAGCTGCCTCATATTATTACTTTGAGGCGTGACCCACTCCGCTATTGATGTTACAACACGCTAACTGATTATTTTTATTTCTGAAGAGGGGCCTTCATGAGATTTACTATTATAATTTTAGCTTTATTTATTTCGTTCTCATTACCTGGTTTGGTGCAAGCGGCCCCGTTTTCGGCCCGTTGGACCGGTGCTGACGACACCAACGCTGAATTTTTACATTTAGTGCAGGTTTTAAATCAGCGATCAGGGTTACACCTTTCTGAATCTGATTTTATGCTGATCGAAGATCGTGAACTAGCTAACAATCATTTTAAAATGTTTGTGCAAGCGGCGGCCGGTATTCCAATTAATAACCGCTCGTTCAGAGTTTGGACTGACTTGCGAACGGGCGCACTTATTCAGGCCGAAGCTTTTGTTGAAAGTGAAACGCAAATTAGGTTGATGACGACAAAATCATTTTCGGTGGCGTGGCCCGCGTTTTCACAAGAAAACCCGGCGGTTACTAGGGGCCAACTTCGGGCAGAAGCTCTTAACTTAATAAAAGAACACAGTGATGATCCGCAAGTTCGCGAAATTAACGCAAAAGTTACTTGGGAAGATGGAAGCGAAGTTTATGTATTACGAGCAAAAGCTAAACATGGTATTCACACAATTAAATTCTTGCTTGATACGCAAAGCCTGATTGAAAATACTTATAAACCATTTGAAGAGTCAGACGCGAACCGGTCAATGGCAAAAGAAGATTCAGCCAACGAGTTTTCATTACCGGCCTTAGTTTATCCAATCTATGAAGAAGCTTCAAATAATCTGATGCAGAACCGCGTCGTCAGCCAATTAAAACATCTTAAGCGCACGATTAAAAGTTCAGGCACCGATGCTTACGCAGGTTTAAGAGTGCGTAGATATTTGAGTGATAAAAATGATTCCGTACTAGGACTTACTCCGGAAGGACAAGCTGATGGCTACTGGGCCATGGCGGATATTAAAGCCAAAGCCAAAATTATTTATAATCATTTACCTGATATTTCGAACTCATTTAATAATGGCGGTGTTATTTTAGAAGGTCGTTACGCTACGGTCAATATTCACCCTGATGCGGTTAAACAATTTACGGGAATTCAATTTGCACCGCAGATGTCTTCGATCTTTCAGCCGGCCTGGGCGCCAGTTAGCGGCGATGAGTCGGGAGTGTGGGAAATGATTCCGGGAAGTACTTACCTTGGAAAACCACTCACTTATTTTGAAGAAGCATACCAGCGGCCCGCGCGTCGACTGCCCGATCATAATCCGGTTCAATATTTAAATGATGGTTTTGACGAAGTTCAAGTTTACTACGCCGTCGACACATTGATGGTCGCATTGCACGATGTGGGTTTTACGGATCCAGATTTTTCAACGAGACCATTTCACGCCTTCTTGTACGACCCAAATATTATGGCGCGCGACAATGCTTATTACACCGATGATACAATTAATTTTTCGACCTACTCGGCCGAGGCCCAGAACTACGCGCGTGATAATTCAACGATTTGGCACGAGCTAGGTCACGGAATTATGGATCGCTTAATGGGTGATTCAGTACACTTAGCCGACACGGGTGGACTGAGCGAAGGCATGGCCGATTTTGTCGCAGAAATTGTTTTACAAAAAGTAACGAAGGGTCAACCCTTTGATGGGTCTGACGAATTCAGAATCGTGAACTCCACGGGATTTTCGTTAACCAATGAAGTGCACGATGATGGTGAGGCCTATGGTGGATCAATGCGTGATCTACTGGTGCTGGCTAGAAATCGCTACGGACTTGAAGCGGTTAAAAAAGTGGGCGACCTGACGATGGAGACGATGCGACTTTGCCGTAATCATCCGGGCATCACGGCCGATGTTTGGTTTAATCACATGCTATTCGCCGACCAGTTAGGCCACTTGCCGACCCGCGCTCCGGGAGAATTGTCAGATTTAATTCGCCAAGCCTTGGCCAGTCGTAACTTTACTTTTGATGGCAAAGGCCAAGCGCAATTCAAATTGATGTACGGCGAATTAGAAATGAATGATCACGATAAGGGCTCAAGGCAAAATCCTATTCGCGTTGTTTTACCCGCTGATCAAAAAGCAACTTACACTTTACAAGTATCAGTTACTGATGGCGACGCTTATAAGTTTCACTACCCAATTCGCGTTCGAGTGCAGCTGAAGCGGGGTCCGTTACAAGGCGCTATTCAATGGGATGGTGAAGAGAATGTATTCGTTGAATCGGTACTAAATTCACCCGGAGATATTGCGACGTTAAATTTAACGATCAACGGAACGTGCGATTACCCGAACCGTGATGATGGCAGCTGCGTTGACTTTGCCTACATACAACTATGGCCGGAAGGGGCAACATCGCCCGTAGCTAAAAAGCGATTTTATCTGCGCTTAACAACGGCGAAGCCTTAGTTAGCTTTGAAAGTCTCGAATTTGCGGAAGTGGCTTAAACAGTGACCGCAGTTCGGGAACTTGCATCGGTACTTTATCAAAAGACTGAATCCACGTTTCGGGAGTTTCCATGCACAAGAAAATATTCCAAGCGCTATCCAGCGCTTTCATTTTTTTAATCATAAACTGAAACATTTCAGATCTAAGCGCGGCATCGTAACGAAGCTTATTGCCTTCGCTTGAAAACATTTCGGCGCGGGTTACCAGTGAGTCTAAACCGAAACGTTCGCGCATCATGTGGCGTTGTTCTGGTTGAAAACGCAGTGAGCCCAAAGAAATTATGTGAACGTCGCTAGGATTAAACTGGCGATTTAACTCTTCGGCTAAATACGAATAGTTTTCTTTCCACTCAGGGTGCCAAATCATCGGATCAATGTGAAAAGCAATTTTATAACCTTGATCGCGGCATTTAATGGCCGCGGCGATTCGCTCGTAAAAGCGGGCGGTGCCATGTTCTTCACGATCGATGATGTACGGCGGATTAATCGACCAACTGACCACGGTGTTACCGGCGGTTTTTAAATCTAGAAACTGTTCGACGTTATTTGATTTAGTTTTAAACTCTAAAATCCATTTCGGGTACTGATTGATAAATTCGATGAGCCTACGCGAATACAAAGTTAATAAATCTAGCGAAAGTGAATCAATCACTTCTCCTGTGCCAACACGAAAAGGTTGGTCGGGGTGTTGGTCGGCCATTTCTTTTAACTCGGCTAAGGCTTGATCGATGTTAGTAAAAATTTTTGTGGTGCGTGAGTTTAAATAACTTTGCAGATAGCAATAACTGCAATTCATGTTGCACTGGCTACCCAAATTCAAAACGTGGTAGTTACAACACGTCAGCGCTTTTTTCTGCGTCGCGCCTGGGCAGCGCTTGAAGAACTGACCTTTAAAAGTTGTTAATAATAAAGTTCGCTTCGACAAATTAAATTCGTCGGCCGTCATCGGGCCTTTTTTATCGAGCGAAAAATTTTCGTTAGCGTTTGGTTGGCGTTCGTCGCTGCTGGTAATAATTTCTGCGGGATACAAGCTGCGCACGCGGAGCGCCACTTCAGAATCTTCGGAAGTTTTATCAATAAAAATACGATCGAAAGTGGGTAACATAATCATTTTGAAATTTCTACTTGCACTCGCTCAAGCGACGCTAGAATTTTAGTAAGATCGGTGGCCGAGCTTACAAAAAGTTTCAGCTCGACGCCGGCTTTATCGCCACGCCGTTCGAATTTTACTTTCGAGCCGTAAGGCCACGGCAGTTGTTCAAGTTTGGTTTTTAAAAGTTCATCGCGCTGGCTGGTTTCAGGAAAGCGTAACTTCTTTAACGCCGACTTCCAAGTTTCGAAGCTTTCGGCCCCTTCAAAAAGCATTTCATTGTGGCCCATCAAAATCAGATCGGTTAGCATTTCTAAAACAGATAGGCCCTCGCTATAAGTAGGGTTGAGCGAGGCTAATTGGTTGGCCAGCTTCGAAAACAGAGCCTCTTGTAGCGGGGTTTTTAACGCACGTTTAAAAAGAAGATCTTGGTCTTTAAGTTTTTTTTGTAGGGCCCAAGAGGTAAAATCCATACTTACTGCTAAACCATTTTCTTTCTTTTAGCAATTAAGGCATAATTTCATCATGGCTCACTGGAAACAACGCTCAATTACCAACTTAGACGTGGTTTATTTTGATTATCAGGCAAAAGCTCAATTTGATGGCAATGCTGAAGTCTACGTGTGGGATTTAGATAAAACCTACCTAGATACTTCGATCGATTCATTCTCAGGTTTGTTTAGGACCATCTTCGAAAAGGCCTTCACAAAAAAAAATGTGCCGGGCACGCCCAGTCTGATTCGCAGCCTTTCGCGGTATCGCAAAAAACATTTTAACGAAGTCGACTTTCCCATTTTTTTTGTATCGGCTTCGCCCCCGCAATTGGAATCAAAAATTTTTGAAAAATTTGTGATCGATGATATCAAACCGATTGGTATGTTTTATAAAGATAATTTAAAAAATTTAGCCCCGAAGCGGTTTTTATTTTTGAAAAAGCAAGTTGGCTATAAGCTACAGTCTTTGCTACAGCTGCGTTCGAGTTTATCAAAATCGGTGCGAATGATTTGTTTTGGCGATGATTCAGAGTCTGATGCGACCATTTACAATTTATTTTCAGATATTTGCTCCCGCCGTCACACCGAAACCGAATTAACCCAACTGTTAGAAGACCTAGGCGTCACTTACGCACAGATTGACGAAATTTTACGCTTGCAATCGGTTATTCCCATTCAAGATCCGGTAGAAAAAATTTATATTAATCTAGCGACCGATACCGACCCTGAGTATTATTTAAAATTTGGGCGCCGAACATTTCCGACGTATAATACTTTTCAAGTGGCCCTTGATTTAGTGCAAGACCAGCGACTTTCACTTGAAGAATTAGGCACGATCATCGACGTGCTTACGCAAAAATACGGGCAAACCCACGAACAATTAGTGCTGTCGTTTGAAGAGCTAATTCGTCGCCGTATCTTAGGTTTATCAAGTTTTGAAATGATTAAGAATTATTTTATCGAAAAAAAAATGCTGACTTACTCTTGGATGTCGAAGGTTGAGCCCATTAAAGAAAAAGTCATCGATCAAGGGCACGTTTACGAATTAGATGGCTTATTTGAACCGTGGATTCCGCGCCACATTGATTACATCAACGAGTACCGGTAATTAATTAATATCTACTCGTCAAAATTAAAACTATTCGAATTTAAGCGGAAATACCGTCGTCACCGGTTGGCCGCTAAAACTTTTAAATTGCGTGCGGGCCACAACTTCCATAATGCAAGATTTAAATGACGTCTCGGTAATATCCGACTTCGCAATTTCTATTTGACTGGTTTGGCCTTTTTTCTCGATCGTGAATGAAACTAAAACTTGTCCGCGGGCTTGCGCATTTTTTTGTAAGACTTGTCCGTAGCATTTGAAAAAATCAGTTTTCTTGGCGTTCAAAATATTTTCAATATCAATCTGTGAAAGTTGCGCGCCCTTGTCGCGCTCGGGCAGGGGGTCACGTAGCTTTGACAAATTTTTTCGATCGGCCAATGCGTAATCAACGGCGGTTAGTAACTGACCCTCTTTGCGAATCCAATACGAAGGTGCGTGCCCAAATTTTTCAACTACGATATCGCCCGAACGCACCACCACAAGTGGTTGTCCATTCTCTAAAAAATCGATTAAGACTTCTGATTTTTCCAGTATTCGAAACTCGCCCTGATTACTCCACTGAATAAGCAAGTCGGCTACTTCATCAGTACGAATAATATCGCGGGCGTAAACGGATTGATTCAGTTTAACGGCGACCGGGGCGGGCATTTGATTATTGGTAATTGTAGCTGAACCAGTTTTATCGGTGATGTGGGCTAAGGGCGCTTCTTTTTTTCTAGACGAAAAGCCGCCTTGGGGTCCCCAAATGGAGATCATTACAAGTAATGTTCCCAGAATAATAAATCCGGGCATCATCCATTTTTTATCCATAAGATTTTTTATTATTTATTGGCTGGAGGTACATTCGGTGTACCAGGTGCGGGTGCCGGAGCATTTGCCGCTGGGGTTGGGTTCGCACTTGCCGCATCAGTCGTTGCCGGTGGAATCGGTGTTCCCGCTGGTACTTGATTTGGAATTTGGGGAATCTGCGTTTGCGTAGTGTCGATCACTGAACGCTCAGTGCGCGCCGAAATAATTGAAAGCGCAATACAAGTGGCCGCAAATAAACCAGCCACAACTTTTGTCATCGTTTGAGCTAAAGAAGCGCCGCCGCCCGCGCCCAAAACTGAATTTGAGCTAGCTTGCGAGTTAAATACTCCGCCGCCTTTAGAATCTTGAATGAGGACTAGTCCGACTAATCCTAGGCAGGCAATAATATGAATAACGGCTAAAAATGTGATCATCTAAAAACTCCTCTGATTTAAAAAATTAAACTAACGCCCGAGGCTGCAATCGTCCAGTCTTAGATGTAAATGGACGATGATTACGCACTGTTTAATGATGACAAAAACCACCGCTCAGGCGATATCTATCTCTATGATTTTTTTAGCGTTTGAAGGACTCGACGGATCAGGTAAATCAACGCTGATGCGACAACTCGAAGAGCATTTATCTGAAAAAAAAATAAGCTTCTTAAAAACGCGTGAACCCGGCGGAACTCCCGTGGGCGACCAATTGCGCGAAATTATCTTAAAAAAATCTAGCGACGCCCCAACGGCACGAACCGAACTTTTACTTTATGAAGCCAGCCGCGCGCAGCACGTTGATTGCGTGATCAGGCCTGCGCTTGAGCAAAAAAAATGGGTGCTGTGCGATCGTTTCTCGGCCAGTTCGATTGCTTTTCAAGCGGGTGGGCGCCAAATTTCTGAATCTCAAGTCGAGTGGTTGAATGATTTTGCAACGGGTTCGCTAGAGCCACACTTAAATATTTTATTAGACCTAACCGTTGAAGAGTCAAAAAAGCGTCGCGTGAATCGGGCAACCCAAGTGGGTGTCGCCGAAGACCGCATGGAATCTGAGGCGGAACTTTTTCACCAGCGCGTGCGAAAAGCTTTTTTAGATCAAGGCCAAAAAAAACCCAAAGCGTGGTTAATTTTAGATGCTTCGCAAACGCCCGAAAAATTATTCGAACTTTTAAAAACTGAATTGAAGGAGCGGCAATGGCTCGCTTAATTGATTCGGTCGTAGGTCACACGGCGGTTATTGATCAACTGATACAAATGCGCACGGCGGGACGCTGGCCCCACGCGCTTTTATTTGCCGGACCCTCGGGCGTGGGCAAAAGAAAAGTAGCATTAGCCTTCGCGCAGATTTTAATTTGCGAAAAAGAAGAATTGGCCTGCGGCGTATGCGGCCCGTGTTTACGAGTCGCAAAAGAGCAATCCGAAAGTTTACTGTTCGTAAAGCAAGATGAAAAGGCGGCACGGCCGACAATAAAAGTTGAAGCGGTTCGAGATTTACTAGATTCATTGTCGTTAGCCAGCATGGGTAAAAATCGCGTCGTCATTATTGATGATGCGCAGACGATGAATCCGCAAGCGGCGAATGCGTTATTAAAAACTTTAGAAGAGCCTTTTGAAAATGTATTTTTTATTCTTATCGGTGAAGATCTTAATCAATTTTTGCCAACAATTCGCTCGCGCGTGCAGGTGATTCGTTTTGCGGCGTTAAGCTTAGCGCAAATTCAACAAGTGAAGCCGGGCCAGCCCGATTGGGCTTACCGCAGCAGTCGTGGCCAAGTGGACCGACTTGATTTACTAGCTTCGCCCGAAGGCACGCAGAAACGCGAAGAAGCATTAGGACTATTCGAGCAATTTTGTGCGAACCAAGATTTTTTATTAGCCAATGATTGGCGCCCGCAAATTAAAGATCGAACGTGGGCGCAGTTTAATATTATTTGCTGGCTGCAAATTGTTCGAGATTTGGTAATTTTAAAAACGCAGGCGAACAAATTTATTTTAAACACCGACCAGCTTGAGCGGCTTAAAAAACTTTACTCAATTCAGTCGAAAAAATTACTTTGGCTGGCGCAACAACTGGTGCGCGCCGAACGTGATTTACTTGGTAATGGTGACCCGGTTTTAATTTTTGAAGATTTATGGGTGAAGTATGCTAGAGAATAATACGTTAGAGTGGATTGATATTCACTGCCACTTAGACCGCCTTGAGGGCGGCCCCGCGCATGCGCTGAAGCTGGCGCAAGACGCCGGCGTTAAAAATTTAATTACAATCGGCACCGAGCCCGACGATTTGCCATTAGTATTGGAGCTTGCCGAAAAGTTTGCGCCGCACGTTTACTGCACGATCGGAATTCACCCGCACGAAGGGGTAAAGTACACGGCCGAAGTCGGAAAATTCTTACGCGCTAACGCTAGCAACCCGCGCGTTGTGGCGATTGGTGAAATCGGTTTAGATTATCACTACAATCAGTCGCCGAAAGAAGAGCAGATATTTGCCTTCCGCGAACAATTACAAATTGCGGCCGATGTGGGCTTGCCGGTTGAAATTCACACGCGTGATGCCGAGGCAGACACGGTTAAAATTTTAAATGAATTTAAGGGCCGCGTGACGGGCTTGATTCATTGCTTTACCGGCACCGAGTGGTTAGCAAAAGAAGCGCTGGCTTTGGGATTTAATATTTCGATTTCGGGCGTAGTGACTTTCAAGAATGCTGAAGACTTAAGACAAATCGTAAAAAATATTATTCCGATTGATCGATTGCACGTCGAGACTGATGCGCCTTTTTTAGCGCCGGTGCCGATGCGCGGGCGTCCGAATACTTCGGCCTATGTGGTGCACACGGCACAGTTTGTAGCGGATCTTAAAAATGTCAGCTTGCAAACCTTAAGCGAACAAACTAAAAAAAATGCGCAAGCTTTATTTAAAAAACTAACTCTGTAGGAGATGATGATGTCTAAAGTAGCTAATGTTAAGGTTGGAATTAATGGTTTCGGACGTATCGGTCGCATATTCTTTCGCGCCGGTTTTGAAAAGCTTGATATCGTGGGAATTAATTCGCTTGATAGCGTTGAAGGTTTAGCACATTTATTAAAGTACGATTCGGCGCACGGCAAATTCGCAGGCGAGATTTCGCACGACGAAAAAAATATTATCGTAAATGGTAAGAAAATTCCGGTGTCGAACATAAAAGATCCTGCACAAATTCCGTGGAAGGCCTGGGGAGTTGAACTTGTGATGGAATGTACCGGCGCCTTAAAAGGTGCAGAAGACTTTCAAAAGCACATTACCGCGGGCGCAAAGAAAGTCATGGTATCGGCGCCGGCCGAAGGTGTGGATATGACCGTCGTTTACGGAATCAATCACACGCAATATGATCCTAACAAGCACACTTTTATTTCGAATGCTTCTTGCACCACAAATTGCTTAGCACCATTAGCAAAAGTACTAAACGATGCCTTCGGAATTGAAAGTGGCACCATGATGACCATTCACTCGTACACGAACGACCAACGCATTTTAGATTCTTCGCACAAAGATATGCGGCGCGCGCGCAGTGCGGCCGTTTCAATGATTCCCACCACAACGGGTGCAGCCAAAGCCGTGGGTTTAGTGTTGCCAGAATTAAAAGGTAAGATCGACGGTTTATCGGTTCGCGTTCCAACTCCGAATGTGAGTTTAGTTGATTTTACTTTTAACGCTAGAAAAGAAATGACGATTGATTCAGTTAATAATGTTTTACGTGAAGCCGCTAAAGGTGCCTTTAAAGGTGTTTTGGCCGTTGAAGAACAAGAATTAGTCAGCGTGGATTTTAACGGCAACCCAATGTCATCAACCGTGGATGCAAAAACCACGATGGTGGTGGGTGGCAAGATGGCGAAAGTTTTATCTTGGTATGACAACGAGTACGGATTTTCTAGTCGCATGGTTGATATGGCTTTATACATGGCAAGCAAGTAGGTACAAATGTCTTCAGGACTTCGCGGAATTAAAACGATCAGAGATTTTGATTTGGCCGGCAAAACCGTTTTCTTGCGCCTTGATTTAAATGTTCCCCTTGATGGAACAAGAATTACGGACGAAACGCGCATTACCGCAAGTCTGCCGACGATTCAATACTGTTTAGATAAAGGCGCAAAGCTGATCGTGGCGTCGCACTTAGGTCGACCAAAAAGCGCCGATGATCGCCAATACTCTTTAGAACCAGTCGCTAAACGCCTGACGGAATTATTAAATCGCGAAGTGGTGTTGATGGAAGAGCCCGACTCGGAAGGCGTAAAACACATCCTTTACGGGAACATGAAAAACGAAATTATTTTACTAGAAAATTTACGATTTGATAAAGGTGAAACCGATAACAGCATCGAGCTTGCGAATATGTGGGCTAGTTACACCGATATTTATATTAACGATGCTTTTGGCGCCAGTCACCGCGCGCATGCCAGCATTCACGCATTTCCGGAAATCATGGGCAAAAAAGCCGGCATTGGTTTTTTAATTGAAAAAGAAATTAAAATGCTTGATAGCTTAATGGATCATCCGAAGAAACCCTACATCGCCGTTCTGGGTGGTTCAAAAATCTCTGATAAAATTGACGTTATCGAAAAATTAATTGATATCGTCGATGGTTTTATTATTGGCGGCGCGATGGCCTACACTTTTTTAAAAGCGCAGAACGTACCGGTCGGTAAATCTTTAGTCGAGGCCGATAAAGTTAAATACGCCAAAGAAATGATTCAACGAATCGAAGCGCGCGGAAAAACTCTTTTAATTCCGGTTGACCATGTGGTATCGACCGCGTTCGGTAACGTCGAAAATAAAAAAGTTACGCCAACGGCGGTCATCGGTGAAAATGAGATGGGCTTAGATATTGGCCCCCAAACGATTAAAAATTTCACTGCTGGTTTAGCAAAGGCTGCAACCGTGTTTTGGAATGGGCCAATGGGTGTTTTTGAAAACCCAGCTTTCGCGGAAGGCACTTTTGCCATCGCAAAAGCAATAGCGAACTCACCTGGGGTTAAAATTGTGGGTGGCGGCGATTCAGCGGCGGCGGTCGAAGCCTCAGGCCTTGCCGATAAGATGACGCACATTTCAACGGGTGGGGGCGCAAGTTTAGAATACCTTCAAGGCGAAAAATTACCGGGTCTAGAAGTTCTTCGACCACGTAAACAGAGTGAGCAAAACATCGAATGAGTAACAAAAAAATATTCGCCGCCAATTGGAAATTAAATAAAACACCCGAGCAGGCACGTGAATTCGTCATTCAATTCAAGAATGAAGCGTTTAAGCACGATTCTTTTTTCGCAAACCGAGAAGTTATTTTGTTTCCACCCGCGTTTGCACTAGAAGCTGTTTCGACTTTATGTGCGGGCACGCAGGTCGGGTTCGGACCACAAAATATCTTTGCCGAGAAAGCTGGCGCCTTTACCGGCGAGAATTCGGCTGAAGTCGCATCGACCTTGAAAGCGCAGTTTGCCTTGGTTGGTCACAGTGAGCGTCGCGAAGTTTTTAAAGAAGCCGATGAATTACTAAATAAAAAAAATCATTTGATTGAAACGTTAAAAATGACCTCGGTATTTTGCGTCGGCGAATCTTTAAAACAACGCGAAGCTTTTCAAACTTTACCCACGGTGTTTGCGCAGCTCGATGAAGGCTTGCAGGGTCTTTTTATTGGAGCGCGAATCATTATTGCCTATGAGCCGGTTTGGGCAATCGGCACCGGTAAAGTCGCCACGTTAGCGCAAGTTGCGGAAGTGCACGAGGCTATTTATGCCAAAGTGACCGCACGCGGGTTTACAAATTTTCAAATTTTATACGGCGGCAGCGTTAAGCCTGACAATGCGGGCGAACTTTTGAAAGTTCCGCACGTTGATGGGTTTTTAATTGGCGGCGCTTCGCTTGAAGTCGCAAGCTTTATGAAAGTAGCGCTGGCGACTTAAATTGTTATTGGTCGCGACGTGCACCGTAATCCGTAACGGGTATTTTCACTTCTGATTTTGCGATCGCCGTCGGTAATTCACTTAACATGACTTTATTAAATTGTGCTTGCACGATATGACAGGTTTTTAATATATCAGTGCTTTTTTGAACGCTTAGGTTGCAAATCTTTTGAAGTTCAGCGTGGTAGTCGGAGTAGGCTTTTTTGTTCGCGGAGTTATTCCAAATCTTATAAATTCTTTTTTGATTTTCGGTGTTGTTGGAGATATCTTCGCAGGCTTTAGAAGCATCGCTTAATGGCTCTACGCAGTAGGCGGATTTTTCATTTTTATAACCAAAAATCATTGGGTTGCACATGGCTTGTTTTTTTTCTTCACATTTAAATTCGAATTTCGAAATTTCTACGAGGGTAAACGCCGCTGGTAATTCAGTGGGCGTTTCGCATTTTGGTTTTTTAATGACGAAACCCGCGTAGAGACAAGTGAAGTGGCTTACGGTAGATTTTAATGTGGTAGCTGGTTTTAACACCGGCAAGTTAGAACGGCTTTCTTCTTTTTTTGCCGTTGGTGCCTCCGAATCATTTGTCATTAAAATTGCAACGTCTGGCTTTGCTAATACTTTCTTTAGCATGTTAGCAATAGGCTTATGAAAGCTTGCTAAGCTATAATCAATTGTTTGCAAATCTTGCTGCGTTTCTTTAAGTGCAATAAGATTTTTTTGCGCATTCTTTTTTTCTTCGCCCGATAAATTTTTCGAAAGTAAAGCATTGAGCCGGTCATAGGCTTGAGCAAATTTTCCGATGGCGGCATCAAGGCGTAAAGGCGAAGGTGAATCATAATACGTAGTTAAGTATCTTTGCGCATGGTCTAATAAATTGTTAATTTTAGCATTTTCCATTCGATTATCAGTCGTAGATATTTCATCGTTCGCATCGGCGGTTAAGTTATCAAAATTTTGGCCAATTCTTTTTGTGCCGGCCGTAGCTTCATATTCTCCAAAAATTCTTAACAGAAGTGACCATTTTGCATTTGCTGCCGAAAGAGAATTCAGGGTCGATTCAAATTCAAGATTCAGTTTTCTAATTTCAGTCATGTAAAGTTTTTTTTCTTGAACCGATAGACTTTGAAATTGCTCATAACTTAAAAACAAAAATGATTCCGCTTTGACAAAAGCTGATACAAAAAGCAATAACAAACACAAAACAAAATATTTTTTATTCATGCAGCTTTATCGGAATGGTGCGGGCGCAAAATGAAAAAAAGGCCTTCGCCTCAATTTGGTAATTTGAATCAAGATGAGGCTATTATAAAAAAAGTTAATTGTTTATGTAGAACTTCCGATCAATGCTTAGAACTTAAGTCGAGGAGAAAATTATGAACGTGTGGAAATATCTTTTATACATTTTTGTTTTAGTTCAAGCGCAAGCTGTCTTCGCCGATGATTCGAAGCCGATCACGATGTGCCCCACAAGCCACAGCGGCGCTAATTACGAATGCCGCCAAGAAGCTTCTTATTACTTAGATGGAATTCCGTCTGAAAGATCAGATCGAAGCCCAGCCAGTGTCGAATCGTCGGCTGACTCGCCTTAATCTTAAAAACATAATTAGGCTTCCATTTTAAAATTGTTTCTTTTGCAAGCGTCCTAACTCGGGACGCTTTTTTTTGTTTAGACGTTGGCGAAAGTTTGTTTTCGCGTCAAGTCACTCAACACCTAAAAAACGACAGCTCTCATTAACGGCCATGCCATTGTTAGATTCGTCGGCCACATTCTTGCTGTGATGAATTGTATAAGCGAGAATAATATAAGTATGAAAAACGTAGCAGAAAAAGCCATTCATATTCGACGGTGCCACCTTTGTGGGTCAATCAACGAGATTGAAGCTGCGGTCGTCATTAAGTGCCATAGTTGCGGTAAGCACTTTGCGCCTTTCTTGTTCTTTGATGAAAAGGCCGCGATGGGAATTGAAGTCGATCATCCTGAGGTGCGCAGCCTAGGTGCCGATTGGCAGCACCTATTGAAAAACCAGTATCCTCCGCTGTGGGGTCTAGCCGTTTACTGGTAAAAAGCATTAAATTTAAAACGGGAGGCCTGACAGTTCAAGGGCCAAAAATTTAATTAGAATCTTTCAACCAAAAGTTTTTCATGTTAACTCTATTCGATGTCTAAAAATACTTCATCCAACCAGCCGCAAAATAATCGCTCGCCTAAATATAAATACTTACTGGCCTTGGGCGCGCTTGGCGTGGTGTACGGCGATATCGGAACAAGTCCGCTTTACGCGCTGAAGGATTCGTTTCTGCCGGGGCATCACGTGCTGGCGAACCCGGAAAATATTTTAAGTTTGCTATCACTAATTTTTTGGTCGCTGATGATTGTGATCTCGTTAAAATATTTGGCCTTTATTCTACGCGCCGATAATAGGGGCGAGGGCGGAATATTAGCGCTGACCTCGCTAATTGCCCCGCAGGCCGATCATGTTCAAAATAATTTTAAACGATCGAAAAACTTTTTAGTTCTGTTGGGTTTATTTGGTACGGCTTTACTTTACGGTGACGGCATGATCACGCCGGCTATTTCTATTCTAAGTGCGGTTGAAGGTTTAGAATTAATTACTCCCATTTTTAATCCGTACATTATTCCGATTACAATCAGTATCTTAATTGGACTGTTTGCGATTCAACGGCACGGCACCAGTGCGGTCGGAAAAATTTTTGGCCCGGTGACTTTAGTTTGGTTTTTTGTTTTGGCCTTGCTGGGAGTCGTGAATATCATTGATACGCCCGAGGTGTTTCGGGCGCTGAATCCGATGTATGTAATTACGTATTTTCAAAATAACACATGGCACGGATTTGTCGCTTTGGGTTCGGTTTTTCTAGTGGTGACGGGGGGCGAGGCGCTGTACTCTGACTTAGGGCACTTCGGGCGGGCTCCGATTAAATTAGCGTGGTTTTGGATTGTGTTACCGAGTTTGGTTTTAAATTACTTTGGCCAGGGCGCGCTGTTGATGAGAAATCCCGCGGCTATTTCTAATCCGTTTTATTTAATGGCGCCCTCGTGGGCCCTTTATCCGCTAGTTATATTAGCGGCGATTTCAACGACGATTGCCTCGCAAGCTTTAATTACCGGGGTCTTTTCTTTAACCATGCAGGCCGTGCAGCATGGGTACGCGCCCCGTTTGCGAATTGCCCACACTTCAAAAGATGAAATTGGCCAAATTTACGTGCAAAGCATGAATCGTTTGTTGATGATTGGAAGCATCGCCTTAGTGCTAAGTTTTAAAACTTCTAGTAATTTAGCGGCGGCATACGGATTTGCGGTGACGACAACAATGGTGATAACCACCATTTTATTTTACGTTTTCGCTCGTAAAAAATGGAAATGGAGCGTGCTTAAAGCCGGATCGCTGTGCGCGGTGTTTTTAACGGTCGACTTAGGATTTTGGAGCGCTAATTTACTTAAAATTATCGATGGCGGATGGTTTCCGCTGTTAATTGGTATCGCGGGTTTCACGTTTATGACCACGTGGAAAACGGGGCGGCAGCTTTTAAAAAATCGACTGAGCGAAAAAATTATTCCGCTGAAAGATTTTTTAGATCGCGTTGCCAATGATAACCCCCACCGTGCCGAGGGCACCGCTGTTTATTTAAATCGAAACCTCAACGACACCCCGTACGCTTTGGTTCATTCGTACGAACACTTTAAAACGGTGCATAAGCATTTAATTTTCTTGGCCGTGCAGACCGAAGAATCTGCCCACATAGAAGAGGCGAACCGCGTGTTAGTTGAAAAAGTTTGCGGCCAGAATTACCGCATCGTTCTACGCTACGGTTATTTAGAACAACCCAATGTACCACGCGATATTGATCAACTGATGCTGGGTGATGTAGTTTTAGATATTAAACAAGTAACTTTCATCGTCGGCAAAGAAAATTTATTTGCGACCGAATTTCCGGGCATGGCTATTTGGCGAGAAAAGTTTTTCTCGCTGATGGCAAAAAATGAATTACCCGCCACTGATTACTTTCAATTGCCACGTAGTCGGGTCTTGGAAATCGGCGTGCAAATCGAGATTTAGGTTTAAAGTTAGCAAGCAAATGTCTTGAACTGATATTGTCAGTAACTTTATGTATTCAAGTCGAAACGGCAGCCTCGTGCCATGGATGTACTAACGTCTAGGCAAAGATCTTCAGTAAAATGTGAAAAAAGATGGTCATTATTTTTTTTAGGTTCTACTAGACTATAATAATATTTGTCTAAATTCGCGGTTGGTTATCTTAATTTTGCGCTTTTGCTTTTGCAAACCGTTTTAATTTGGTCCGAGTAAGAGTACTGTTTAAATTTGAACCCAAAACGACAAGAGTCTAGGGTTTGGCTTAATTGTCTCAAAATAATATTTTTTAAATATTACCAATTAAATTTGGTCTGATAGTATTTAGCTTTTTACCGGCCGAGCCGACAAGTTGATTGAGGAACGTCAATGAACTTAAGGACTTACGCAAAAATTTTCGAGTTTATCGGAAAAGGCAAACCACTTTATGGTTTGGCGTTGATCTTTTTTACATCGACGATTGC
>JACMNA010000146.1 GCA_014378765.1 Bdellovibrio sp.
CGGCCTCAGATAAGTTGCGCCTGTTTGCGTTGCTGTCGACTAGTAACAACGTGCAAATTAAAACCGAAAACATTTTTGGCCAAGATTCAGAAATAGTTTTTGCGGCCCTGTACCGACAAAACCAATTGGCCACTTTTAAAACTTTTACCGACAAGAAATATTTAGAAACTTATGGGCTTGAAACTAACTTCTTCGAACAAACTTTAAGTCAGGCCCGCCCGATTCCATTTGCTGAAATTTTAAAAAATAGCGAATTCTTTTGGAATGCCAGTATCGAGGGCGGAACACCACTGATTGGCTTCGGCCGTAACGTAATCATCGAAGACAGTAAGGGTCGACCTTCAGAGCATTTAGCGGTTATCAGTTATATCAAACCCGATAATATTTTAAAAGCACTTAATTTTATTAAGCTTAGCGAAATTTCAATCGTCGACCAATCCGGGAATGTATTAGTACACGCCGACTATAACTTAATGAAATCGATTTTTAATGTGAAAAATACGCCGCTATTTAAAACAGCCCTTGAATCGAAAGTAAGCGTTAGCGTGGCATCACTAAAGGATCAAGCCGGAGAATTCTTAGGTGCTTACGCCAAAGGCTACCGAAATAAAATTTACGTTTTAGCTCGCGCCTCGAAAGACCAAGCCTTTTCGGCGGTTTATCAATTGGTAACCCGCTCGATCTCATTTGCATTAATTGTTGTAACCTTGTCATTGTTTTTTGCCTTTTTGCTTTCGCGTTCATTAACGGAACCTATTTCTATTTTAGTAGAAGGCATGGAAAAAGTTTCGCGCGGTGATTTAAGCAGTCAAATAAAAGTAAAATCAAATGATGAAACGCAAATGCTTGCTTCTTCATTTAATCAGATGATTATTGACCTCAAACAATCGCGCGACGAATTGCAAGAAATCAACCGCGAGTTAGATCAAAAAGTAAAAGATCGTACGTTGCAATTAGAAATTCAGAATCAAGCCGTTAAAGAAGCGCAAGAAGCCTTGCTTAAAACCACCCGTCTGGCCGCCGCCGGTGAAATTGCCGGTCGCGCCGCGCACGAAGTTTTAAATCCTTTAACTGGTATTTTAACGCGTTTAAGCGCCATCGAAAAAAAGGTGCAAGCGCAATTCGCTCCTCAGGTGAATTTAATGAAAGATATTTTTCAAAGCTGGCGCGATGATCATCAAAACGGCGGAATGGATTTACTAGTACAATCGTGGCAGAAAAAATCTGAAGTTGATCCGGCCTGGACGCTTTGGACCGAAGATATGCATAACCTCGCACACGTTCAACTCAGCTTTACGGAGCTGATGAAGACAATCGAACTCGATACGCAGTTCTTATTACAAGAAAGCCGACGCATTAGTAAAATTATTGGCGGCATGCGCAGTTTAAGCCGTCTACACTCTGATGTTAAACAGTACTCAGCTAAAAGACTTTTAATTGATTGCCGCAACGTAATGGCCGATCTTTTTAACCAAGCCCAAATCGAGCTTAAAGAAGATTTTTACCAGGGGTCTGATGAGGTCGATATCGACCGCGACGAATTTATTCAAGCCGTCACCAATTTGATGCGCAACTCTTTGCAAGCCCTCGAAGAAAATAAATCGCAACCGAACCGATTTTTGAAAATTGCAACCGTTGTCGAAAAAAATAATCTTTGCATTTATTTATCTGATAACGGTAGCGGAGTCGCCGAAATTCACCAAAAAATGTTATTTGAAAAGCAGTTTACGACGAAGTCGGCCGAAGAAGGCACGGGACTTGGCCTAGGTATAAGTCGCCGCTTTATTCGCGCGCACGGCGGTGATATCGAGTTCGTTTCATCGCAATTAAAAACAGAAACAATTTTTAAAATCAAATTACCGCTGAAAGCCAAAGCGGGCTCAAATCTTAAAGTAGGTGCAGCATGAGTCAAACCGCAAAAAAATTACCAGTGCAATCGACGTCAAACGAGGCCCCAACGCCAAAGAATAATTATGACTATAATTGGCGCGTGCTTATCGTTGAAGATGA
>JACMNA010000147.1 GCA_014378765.1 Bdellovibrio sp.
CTCCTAAAGTTCAGACCAAAGAATTTTTTTAGAAGCGGTCGCTAAATTTCCGGCCGCATCTAATGATACGTATTCTTCTTTCAGGTGAGGGTGTAAATTGAGCGCTGAAACTAAGGCGGTGCGTGCCGTGGTGTTCAAAGGTTCAAACCCCCATTGTAAGGCGAGTGACAGCTCAAATAAAATTCTTTCCAAAAATGCAATCCAGTCTTCGGCTAGTAGGGGCGTCTCGGGCGGAAGCTCGTGCGCCAGCGATGTCGCTAACTTAATTTCGGCAGGAGCTGAAAAAACGTTAAAACCGAAACCGATTAGTAAACGTAAGTCTTGTCCTTGCGAAACTGTTTCGATAAGCAGGCCCGCAACCTTTTTATCATCAATGTAAAGATCGTTAGGCGCTTTTAAATTCCACTCTAAAAAGGGCCAGCTGGCTAAGGCCGCGCGGTAAATGGCTAAACCAATTAACGGCGACAACGTCGGCAGCGGGGTTTTTTCTAACAAAAAAGACCAAGTTGAAAATAACTGCGAGCCAATCGTTGATGATGACCACGTGTTGGATCCGCGTCCACGCCCGGCGGTTTGGTTTTCGGTTAAGTAAAGAATTACATTCTCATCGAAGGCTACGGGCTCGAACGCTTCTTTTTTTGCGAGCGCGTTGGTGCTATCAAGTTCTTCGCGGAAAAAACTCTTTAATTTTTGAACTTGGGCCCATTGATGGGTGATTTGACCAATGCGGATATCGTCCGTCGGCGCGTGACTCATATTAACTCCAATCAAATAATAAACTGACGTCGGCCGTGGTGGCCGAATGGGTCAGGGCACCAACCGAAATAAAATCAACGCCTAATTCGGCCACTGATTTTACGCGGGCTAAATTCATATTGCCACTGGCCTCCGTTTTAATTTCTTTCGGAATTAATAACAGGGCGGCGGCCATCATTTCATTTGTCATATTATCTAATAAAATTCTTTGTATTTTTAATTGAACGCATTCTTTCACTTGTTCAAGGTCGCTGGCTTCAACTTCAATGTCTAGATCGCAGTTTTGGCGAAGTCGTTCAACGGCCGTTTTAATTCCGCCCATCAGCGTGATATGATTGTCTTTGATCATGACGGCATCAGATAAGTTAAAGCGATGGTTCACGCCGCCGCCGTGTAAAACGGCGCGTTTTTCTAAATGGCGCAGAAGCGGAGTGGTTTTTCGAGTATCTAAAATTTTAGTCTTAGTGCCTTCAACTTCTTTTACGAATCGGCGGGTGAAGGTGGCGATTCCGGATAAGCGTCCTAAAAAATTTAAGGCTACTCGCTCGGCCTTTAAAATTTGAATGAGGTCGCCTTCGACCGCGCAAATATTTTGGCCTTTAAAAACAGTATCGCCTTCGTAAAATTGCCATTTAACGCGCGCTTGGGGTTCTAAAAAAATCATGGTCTCTTCAAATGCGTTAGCGCCCGATAGAACAAGATCTTCTTTCGCTTTTAATAAAGCCTCACCCTGCTTTGGTTTTAACGCCATCGACTCAGTCGTGATGTCGCCCAAAGGCATGTCTTCTTTGAGGGCCGCGCGGATCAGTTCAATTGTATTCATATTGATTTATCTAGATCTTTCAGTAATTTACCTAGTTCTTCACGAACTATTTTTTCAGTAATTTCCGGAATCACTTGCCAACAAATACGTTCGGCCATTTGTCGCACTTCTTCGCGGAAAAGTTTTTCATCTAAGTTATTTGAAACTTTACCCATAGATTGGTTTTGCGATTTGCTTTGAGCTACGGGTGAATCTTCTAAATAAGTATTCACTTGATCTTGAATTCGCTTTTGCAAATCGGGCGCGCTATTAGGCCGTGAGTTAACGACCGTCACTTCTTCAAAGTCGCCAAAGCTTTCCGTCTCGACCACAAACTGATTCGCCGATGACGTGCTCCAGTCGTCGGCCTCCTGCAATTTTTTGTGATTCATGTCGCCCATTGAAAACTCATCTTCAACTTCTTCAATTTCAAAAGTTTTGGTGTTTTGATTTTGATCTTGAGAAGATGCATCAGTGGCTGATGCAGTCGGGTACTGCGATTTTTGCCGAATAAATGTGTCAGATTCCTCAAAGTCAGGCAGGCCCGGAGTTTTTAGCAAACCTTTAAGTGGAAATGAATTTAGTTTTGGAACAAATTTTTCGATGACGGCGCGTAGGCCCTCTGAATCGAATGGTTTTTCAAGTGAGGCATCGGCTTTAACTTTGTGAAACTGCGCCTGATCAAGTTGCATGAAGCTACTCCACATCAAAACGACGGGCGTGTGCTTGGTCTGCGGGTCGGCCTTTAGCTCATGGCAAACTTCATAACCATTTTTCTTGGTTAATAAGATGTCGGCTAAGACCACGTCGGGTTTAAAGGTGTGAGTCACCGATAGAACATCAAGTCCGGACGGGACACTTTTTACCTCGACGCCATAATCTGACAACGCCATTTGGATTGCCTTTTTAATTGTCGAGCTTTCATCTGCAAGTAAGACGCGTAAAGCCATGACTAAAGTACATATCACAATACCAAACGAGTCAAGTTCAGGGCATTATTATCTGATGATCAGTCGAATCGATAAGTATTTATTAGGCCTTTTTTGGGTATCGTTTGCGGCGGGCCTTTTAATTTTCTTATCGTTATTCGTTGCGACTGATGCGATGACAAGTTTCGTGCGTTATAAAGACGTCGCGGCTTCGGTTTTTTTTCGTTACTACATTTTCTATACGCCCGAGATTCTTTATAAGATGTTACCGATTGCTTGCGTCGTAGGCACCGTCATGACCATCTCGTCGTTAAATAAAGGCAGCGAGTTGGTGGCCTTATTTGCGTCGGGCTTAAGTCTGTTTAGAATTTCTAGGTCACTGTTTGTATCAATTCTTTTTTTGTGCGCGTTTTCGTATATTCTAAGTGATCAATTGCTTCCTATTTTTTCAAAACAGAAAAACTTTATTTATTATAACGAAATTGAAAAAACTCCGTCAAAATTTCAGACTATTAAAACGAATCGTATTTGGTACCGATCAAAAAACTCTATTTTTAATATTAAAACGTTGAATGCCGAAGGCAATCGCGCGCAAGGTTTAACCCTTTATTTTTTTAACGACGCGTGGGAATTAATTCAGATGTTAACGGCCGATTCGGTGACGATGAATGGCTCGCAGTGGGCCTTAAGAAATGGCACGGTCACGGTTTTCAGCAAAGATTCTAGCTTTCCACTGAATGATAAATTCTTTGAAAAAACAATCGTTATGTCGGAAGAGGCACAAGATTTACGAAGTACCGGCCAAACTTCCGATTTATTAACTCAGTCGGAACTTTCACGGTTCATCAGTAAAAATAAAGATGCGGGGCTTGATACTATTAAATACGAAGTTGATTTTCACTCTAAATTTAGTTTTGCCTTGGCGGGTTTGGTGATGAGTTTGCTGGCGCTACCTTTTTGCGTGGGTCATTCGCGCGGTGGCGGCATGATGAAAAATATTGGAATATGCCTGGGCCTTGTTTTAGTTTACTGGATTTTTTATAGCTCGGCGCAAACCTTAGGACAGCATAATCAATTAGCTCCACTATTGGCGGCTTGGCTGCCTAACGTGGTTATGACGGCGCTGGGGACCGTGTTACTTTTGCGCGCAAAACGCTAAGTTATAGCCTAGTCACAGCAATTCTTATGAACTTTAATTTCCTTTACCTTAAACTTGCTATCCAACAAAAAAACTAATTGCCAAGTTTCTTCACTTTTAGAATGACCCTCTTGTATTAAATACGCAGGGTATGCATCAATATAGAAAAATCCATCAGGATCGCCCAATACTTGCCTGATTGAATCCGCTGATTTTCCAATTAATGTTTGATCTCGTAAAATGCTGGCTGCCATTTTTGATCTAATTGCTAGATCTCCTAACTTAAACTTAGAATAATCAAGGGGAGCCTGCCCCCATTTTGCTTTCACCGCTTTTTCATTCAAATAAGTTCCTCGCCACAAAGGTCCTTGCTTAGTTGCATATGCCGTAAATATCGAAATTATAATAATGGCAATTGCAATCTTCATTATTTGCCTCCCCGCGATTTATTTGGTTTTAGAATCATGATACTAGTAACCAAGTTTTACTCAATAATAATACTTTTTCAAAAACTTCTGAATTTCGCACTAGCTCAGCAATAACTAAGGCTTGATAGAACATCCCTCATGGCCACTAAATTTATAATGGGTTCTGACTCCAACATAAGATTTGTATAATCAATTAGCTCGCCTAATGGCGGCCTGGCTTCCTAATTTGGTTATGACGGAGTTGGAGATCATGTTACTATTGCGCGCGAAACGCTAATGGTTTACACATAATATA
>JACMNA010000148.1 GCA_014378765.1 Bdellovibrio sp.
AAGAACGTCGGTAAGAATTTATTTCTACCAACGCCCGCAAGCGGACAACCAAATCAAGCGCGCCCAGGTACCAGCGGCATGGGTTACTTAGCGCAAGGTGAAATTGAATCAAGCAACGTGAATATCGTTGATGAAATGGTTAACATGATTACCGCCCAGCGTGCTTACGAAACAAATTCAAAAGTAATTCAGACTTCAGATCAAATGTTGCAGACAGCGGTGAACGTAAAATGATAAAGTTTCTTATTCTTTTATTTCCTTTATTAAGCTCGTCATTTGTTTTTGCGGCGCCCGCATGCGAACTTATGTTTTCATCGGCAGTTGAGGTCTCACCGCGGGCGGAAATTTCTGCCTACGACCTGGTTGAGGCCAAAAATTTGAATGAAGATTTATTGGCGCAGTTAAAGCAAATTAAAGTGGCTGATGCTAAAACCACACGCATCGAAAAAATGACGCTAGCGAAATTATTAAGATCAGTTAGGGCCCATTTTATTTTGCCGAGCGAACTTAAAATATTACGCAGTCAAAGTTCGGTTTCCCGCATGGAAGTTGCCCGTAAAATTAAGAATCAGATTCTAATGAACTGCGTAGATTGCGACGTTCAAGTACAAGTGGCATCGGTACCCACACAGTTAGCAACCGATTGGAATTTAGATTTGAACGTAGATTTAACTAAAAACTCGGCGATGATTCCGATTTCTTCTAGTCAGGCGCAAGATAAAAAAGGTTGGGTCGTTGCCGATATTAAAAGATATCAAAATTTACCAGTGTTAAATCGTTCAATTAAAGTAGGCGAAGTAATCGTTGAAGATATGCTTACGTTAGAAAAGCGTCTGGTAACGCAAGTGCGCGACACTGTGCAAAATGTGACGGCCGTTATTGGAATGCAAACCGTACGATTTTTAAACGCGGGTCAAACAATAATGTACTCGGATCTTAAAAAAGAACAAATCATGAAAAAAGGCCAAATGGTCAAAGCCATCATCGGCAACTCAACTTTCGAAGTTTCAATTTCGGCGCAAGTTGAAGAAAACGGCTCGATCGGCGATGTTATTAAAATTAAAAATTTAGATTCGCAAAAAGTTTTTGCCGCCAAGGTGATCGAGCGCGGACTTGTGAGGATTGAATAATGAGAAGATTAGTTTCAATTATTAGCGCGCTTTATATTATGCAAAGTTGCGCCAGCGTGCCTCCGCCCGAAGCTCCGCCAGAAGAACCCGTTGCCGTTGCGGAACCTGCAAAGGTAGAAGCCGTGCCCGCGCCTGCAGAAGATGAGCCGCTAACTAAATATTCTGAATTAAATAATATGGCGCCGCCTTCAGATCGTAATTACCGCCGAATGACTCGTCAGAAAATGGAAGAGGAATCTGAACTTTATGGTTCGGCCGGTTCATTATGGAAAATGGAAGGCCAAACTAGTTTTCTTTTTGCTGAAAATAAACATCGCCGTGAAGGTGACCCGACTTCGATTAAGATGGAAGGATCAGCCTTAAAGTTAGTTGAAAACAAAGTGGTGGTAATTCAAGAGCTATTATTAGAACTAGCCGCGCAAAAGAAAAAAGCAGAAGAAGATGCCATCAAAGCCGAAGAAGAAAAAGTTCGTTTAGCTAAAGATGAGGCTAAGAAAAAGCTTGAAGAAGAAGCTGCGACCTTAGAAGCCGAACGAATTGCCCGCGGTGAAATTCAACCGCCACCACCGGCCGAGGCGTACGCGCCCGAGCCAGAACCCGTGCGTGCTCCTGCGTCCGAAATAAAGCCGGTAGTGGTTGCGCCACCACCAGCGCCTAAGCTAGAAAAAATTGATTTAAAAGAAATTGATTTAATCCCTTCAAAAATTGTTGAGCAATTACCGGATGGAATTTTTAGAATTCGCGGACAGCAGTACTTAACGATTGGTAAGCGTCCTTACAAAGTAATCGCCACGGCCTTAATTAGAGCCGAAGATTTTAACGATTCTAACATCAGTTCAACTAAGCTTTTAGATGCCCAGTACGATGTGATTCACGTGAAAAGGACTGCGGAATGATGACGAAGTTTTTAATTCCAATTATATTATTGGCCTCAGGTTTCGCCGATGCCGCTCGACTTAAAGATATCGCAAGCATTCGCGGCGTTCGCGAAAATCAATTAATCGGTTACGGATTAGTCGTTGGCCTTAAGGGCACAGGTGACTCTAACGCAGAATTTACCAGTAAATCTTTTGGCCGCTTGATAGAAAAGTTAGGTGTGAAATTAGAAAAAGCCGACGTTCAAAGTAAGAATGTAGCGGCCGTGATCATCACGGCGACTTTACCCGCGTTTGCTAAAGCCGGTAATCCGCTTGATATTACCGTTAGCAGTGTTGGTGATTCAACTTCGTTGGTGGGTGGAACATTATTACAAGCTCCACTTCGTGCGGCCAACGATGAAGTATTTGCCGTCGCGCAAGGGGCCGTATCGGTCACCGGAGACGGCAAAGATATTCACACGACGGCCGGCAGAATTCCTAACGGTGCGATGATCGAACGTGATATTCAAGCCGATTTTTCATCGCGAAAAATGTACCGCATGACTTTGCATAATCCTGATTTTACGACGGCCGCTCGAACGATCTTGACGATTAATAAAGAGCTTGGTGGCCAGTACGCTTCCGCAAAAGACGCGGGCACCATTGATATTATTACGCCGGCGGCTTACGAAACTAAAGGCGTTGAGTTAATGGCAACAATCGAAGCCATTGAAATTAACCCCGATCAAAAAGCGCGCGTAATTATTAACGAAAAAACCGGCACCATCGTTATCGGCGAAAGAGTCAGAATTTCTAGAGTGGGTTTAAGTCACGGAAGTTTGACGTTAAAAATTTCAGAAGACAAAGGAAAAAAATCAAAAGAGTCTGCTGACGACAAGGTGACTTTACTTGATGGCGGCGCCAACGTAGGTGACTTAGTGCAGGCGCTCAACAAATTAGGCGTCTCACCAAAAGATTTAATTTCAATTTTGCAATCAGTGAAAGCCGCAGGCGCTTTGCACGGAGAACTTGAAACTATGTAGATCTATTAACTTTTTTAACCGGTTCGCACGGATGCGAATCGGTGACCGGGGAGGGTCCTCAAATTTCATAAACCAAGGAAGGTTCGGGTGCTGTTAGAATGTTAAGATATCCCTCGCAGGAAAATTTTCACATCGGCCAAGGCAAAAATAAATCATGGATGATTGTTTTTGTTGTCGCTTGCACTCAGAAAATATCGCACGGATGCGATAGCGCTGCATTAAGCGCATATGAAATGACAGGAATCTCCCCACTTTTTTTTACAAATGAGTCTTCACAATGAGTGTCTACAATGAGCGTCTACCATGAGTGATATTCCAAAACTCGGCCCCGCCCTGAATCCGCTTAATACGGGTTCGATGTCAGAAAAGAAAACCAAAGTCACCGAAGAAAAATTCAAAGAAGTCGCGGAACTTTACGAGAAACACTTTATCGGTGAAATGATGAAGCAGATGCGCTCGACCGTTCACGAGGGCGGCTTCATTAAAAAAAATAACGCCGAAAAAATATTTTCTGACCAATTAGATGATCAATACGTGAATCAATGGAGCAAAGCGGGCGGCATTGGTTTAGCCGGTCTTATTCACGATCAATTAATGCAAAAATATGGCGCCCAGTTCGGATTAAAAGCGGCCGAGCAGAAGCCAAATGGCCCAATTGACTTAACCAGCAAATCTAATTATTCGGGTCACGTTGTTAAAAATGCATCCGAGCAGTCGAACGCCACAACTTTTAAAATTGAAGCCACAGATAAAAGTGAAAACCCAAATCAAAAGGTCGAGCTAAGAAATCCTTGGGTCGGAACTTTGCTAGATAAAAAGTACTTAGAAATGGAACGCATGCAGTACCACGTTAAACACGACAATGGGCTAGAAAGTCTCATTATGACACGCGGAACGGGGCTTGGGCCCGACCAGCAATTGTCACCGGGAGACCGAATTCAGGCTGGACAACAGTTGGGTTGGGCCAATACTTCAAGCCCTTTGTTTTGGACGGTGAAACCAAATGCAGATGATGTCTCAGAATGATTTGGTGCATTCGTCCCCGTATGATACACTATAGAAATGTTGGAGGATTACGATGAAGATTACGCATAACAAAGTCGGCCAGAATTTAAATTTAACCGACGCTTCGAAAACTGATAAGGCCGCTGAAAAATCAAAAGCGGGCGCAACTAAAGAAATAACAGCCTCGGCTGTTCAGCCAAGTCAGGGCGATGCCGTAAAAGTTGATTTGTCTTCCCGTGCGCAAGACATTCAAAGAATTCGTGAATTAGCTAACGGCGCGCCTGATGTTGATCAAGCTAAAGTGGATAAATTTCAAAAATTAATTGATTCCGGAAAATATAAAGTCGATTCAAAAGCGGTCGCCGATCGTTTAGTTGATGAACATTTATTTTCGGTCGGTGATTCTTCGAACGAGTAGTTAGTAAATTGATAAGTCTAAGGATGGGGACTTAATACATGAAACAAATCTTATTTCAAAAATTAATTAGCAACTTAGAAGAACTAACAAAGCAATATCGGCTTTTACTAGATTGTATCCGTAAAGAAAAAGAATTGCTGGTCAACACGAACGTCGACAAATTAAATGAAAATAATATTTTAAAAGAAACAATTTTAATAAAAGTAAAAAGCGTTGATAGCCAAAGAAAAAACTATGCGGTCGAATTAGCGCAAGCCGTTGGCGCCGATACGCGTGAGCCCCGCTTACTAGAAATCGCCCTGAAAATTGGTGGCCCCGAATCAGACCGCCTACGTTCAATTCACTCTACGCTAGAAATTTTGACTAAACGTCTAGTTGATATCAATAAAGAAAACGCGGCTTACGCTGAGTCAGCATTAACAAATGTAAACTCCGCGATGGAAAATATTAAAGAGACTCTAATGGGCAGTCAGAAAACTTACCAAAAAAAAGGTGCCTATCAGCCAAGTTATGATAAGGCCGGTCACCTCGTAAGTAAAGAAGCGTAAGTCAACGTTAGAAGAGGCCACTCTTGATGAGGGGCCTGAAAGGGCTAGGATGGCCAAGATACACGGTTTGTTAGATATGGGTCGGCGCGGAATGCAAGTCAGCCAATCGGCTTTGCAGACGACGTCGCACAATATCGCGAACAAATCGGTGGAAGGTTTTTCTCGTCAGCGCGTCGACGTTTTATCAAATCCATCTATCAATGAAGGTAAAAATCAAGTCGGTACCGGTTCAACGACTGGGGCCATTAATCGTTCAAGTAATCCGTGGATCGAAAAACAGCTCGAGCGCGAGGGTGCGAACTTTGCTTACCAAGACGGTAAAGCCAATTCACTAAGCCAACTTGAATCGGCCTTCAACGAACAAACGGTTAAAGGTCTGAATAATTCGATGACTGAATTCTTTAATGGCTTTCGCGAGTTAGCGAATAACCCTGAAAGTTTAACGGCTCGTACGGTCGTTAAAGACAACGCTCAAGGTATGATTCAAAAATTTCAAGATATGGACCGGCAAATTGATGCGGTTACCGGCAGCCTTAATAAAACAATTGAAGCGGGTATCGGCGAAGTGAATGGTTTCACTAAAGAGATCGCGACGTTAAATGAAAAAATTCAACAAATTGAAATGACGGGGGCCGCGGCCAATGATGAGCGCGATCGTCGTGATTTACTAGTTAAAAAATTATCTGAAAAACTTGATATTTCTTACGCTGAAGATTCAAAATCAGGAATGTTAAACATCACCGCTGGCAAAACGGGAATCATCGTTGCCGGTACTTCATCAACCGCTTTAAAAACCACGACGAATGAAAAAAACCAAACTGAAATTCTTTATGAATTAAGTCAGGGTGGTACGCGCGTTGATATTACCGATCAATTCAAGCGCGGCGCTTTAGGTGGCTCGATCGATCTGCGTGACGGCATGGTGCACGATTTAAAAGGTCACCTCGAAGAACTTTCTTATAATATCGCAAGTGAAGTTAATAAGGTTCATAACGAAGGATACGATCGCTACAATAAAGAAGGCGTCGATTTCTTTGACCTACCAAAAGATGGAAATTTTATTATTTCTGATTTCAAATTAAATCAGGCCATCGCGGATGATGTTGGTAAAATTGCGGCGGCATCAAAGCCGAATGCTCCGGGCGATAATACGACGGCCAACGTGATGCACTCGTTACAATTTAAATCGGTAATGGGCGAAGGTCAGTATACGTTCGATTCTTTTTATAACGCGAAAGTGGGCGAAATCGGCGTGCAAGCGCAGCGCGCGAACAGCGGCGTTGAATCGCAAAAAAATATTGTCGATCAATTAAAAAATATGCGTGAAGCCACCAGCGGCGTCAGTCTAGATGAAGAAGCGGCCAAGATGATTGAGTTTCAAAAATCATTTGAAGCCTCGGCCCGCGTGGTACGGATGGCTGATGAAATGTTTGAAACCGTACTGAATTTGAAACGACTGTAATTTTTAAAGAAAGGAGAAAGTTGTGCGCGTAACCGATAAAATGAGTCAAAACCAAGTTTTGACCAACATTCAAAAAAATCGCTCAGAACTTTCTCAGTTGCAGAACCAAGCGGCGACCATGAAGCGCATCACGAAGCCTTCTGATGATCCGGTCGCAGCCTCTAAAGTTTTGGTAAACCGCACCGAAAATAAAAACTTAGAGCAATTCGAAAAAAATATTTTCTTCGCTAGAAACTTTTTAGAAACGACCGAGACAACGCTTTCGCAGTTAAGCGAAGCGGTCGTTCGGGCAAAAGAATTAGCGGTGCAAGCGGCCAGTGATACGAACGGTGGGTTGCCACGTGAAATGTTATCAACCGAAGTGGGCCAAATTTATAACGCCGTTTTAGAAATCTCAAACCGTCGTTCGGGTGAAAGATTTTTATTTGGCGGTCAAAAAACATTATCGCAACCGTTCACGGCCGAAGGAGAATACTCGGGCGATGACGGCGAAATTAGAATCGAGAATCAAAAGGGTAATTTCGTCGCGCTGAATTTAACGGGCGACCGGATTTTCTTAGGCAAAGGCATGGGCGAAGATTCGTTCATTAAACCTTCCCGTGAAACTCCCAAATCGGTCGATGAGCTTCAGCAGCACAAGCTAGCCGAGGCCGATCGTCAATTTCAAAATGAACAAGAAGACGAAAACAAGCTAGAGACCCGCGGCCCCGCTTCAGTGGGTCGCGTGCAACGCTTAGGTGACGTTGATCCGGTCATTGGCGGCAAAGGTGTTAACTTATTTAATTTAATTAGTGGCCTTGAAGTAGCGATGAAGGCGAATGACAAATTCGGAATTCAAGATGCGCTTGAGCCTTTAGACCAAGCGTTGAATCAGATCAATATGGCGCGCGCGGAAATTGGTGGTCGAGTCGTGCAACTGAATGCCGCATCCGAGGGAATTCAAAGGTCTATCGTTGATAACAAGCAGACGATTTCGCAATTAGAAGATGCAGATTTATTTCAGGTTATGACAGATTTAAACCGTTCAGACGCCGCTTTGAAGGGTTCTTTAGAAACTTCTCACAAACTCATGAGCATGAGCCTTCTTGACTTTCTTAGGTAGAACAAATAATTAAACTTCCGTTTGGGTAGAGCCGATAAGAGGTTCGCTAGCAAATAATTTTTTTTATTTGCAATGAAGGTTTCGTTGAAATGACAAGGAGTCAGTCATGCTCGTTCTTACAAGGAAGTTAGGAGAAAGCATCGCGATCGATGATCACATCAAGATCCGCGTTGTTCAGATAAAGGGTAAGCAAGTGCGCTTAGGCATTGAAGCTCCTAAGGATACCAAGATTCATCGCGAAGAGGTCTACATGGCCATCCAAGATCAAAATCACCAGTCAGTGCAGGTAAGCTCTGATAAGGTAAAGAATATCTCCAAACTTTTAAAGCCCGAATAGATCTCCAGTCAAAATCCTATTAAAGAGGCCAATTAAAAGCTCATTCGCGCCCCTTTAAATAAATCGCCGCGTCATTAAGAAAAAAATTGTAGAGACCTCGATTTAGGTCCAGAATTTTATTAACCTTTCTTTAATGTAGGTTTGTCTTATTTATTAGCAGGAGGTCAGTGTGGTTATAAAAACATCTCGATTTGGCTTAGTGGAGCTAAAATCCGATGACGTTTTAACCTTTGCCGAAGGCCTTTTGGGCTTTCAGGATTTAAGACAATTCGTATTACTTGATGATCCCCATGATGATATTTTTGCGTGGCTACAAAGTTGCGAGCTTCCTTCGGTAGCTTTTCCGGTTTTAGAGCCATAGCTTTTTGGACACAAATATAATATTTTATTAAACCGCAATGACCTTGAATCAATAAAGTTACAAACCGGCGAAGCACCGGCGTATTTAAATATTATTACAATTCCTGATGATCCAACGCAAATGACGGCCAATATTAAAGCGCCAATTGTAATTAATCTCGTGCAAAAACTAGCAAAGCAATGCGTGCTGCAAGACAATCACTTAGCTATAAAAGAACCGATTTTTACAAAGTTACAAAGTCGTGTGGTTCAAAATCCGTTAACACCAATTAAGAGCCAAGGTCGTCAATTTGATATGACCGTGAAGATTGGTGAATCCAACAAGGGTTCGGTTGACCAAGACATCTAATTACCTGATTCTGCCTTCATGTTTCTGCAAAAATTATTTTTCTCGCAAGCTCAGAGCCTAATCGCCCTTGGACGCCGCCGCGTTCTGCAGGCCGGCGATCGCTTTCAGCTTCCCCCCGAGATTAATCCCGAAGCGTGTCCGTGGGATGATAACGCAATTGACTGGTCTAATCGAAAAAGTTTTTTCTGGACGCTAAGAAAAGTCTCGCGAAGAACGGTTCGTCGCGCGGCCGCCGTGCAATTAATTGCCAGTACCTTTTCGTTTGCCACGCCCTTCTTAATTCATACTTTCATTACGCGCTTACAACTTGGAAATTTTAGCTCGCAAGACTTATTTGAACTTTCATTGATTGCGATCAGTTTTGGTATTTGCGGCGTCGGTAGTGGAATTGCTATTCAACATTATTTTTTTCATACGCTGCAGTTTAATCAAATTGCCGTTAACCTAGTTAATAAGAAAATCTTTTCACACGCGTTGAAACTTTCAAATAATGCAAAAAACAAATTTCAGGTTGGCGATATCGTTAATTACATGAGCTCTGATACCGACGCGATTGCAAATGTGAGTATCTCAGTCATCGATTTGTTGAACGCGGCGCTTTTATTAACGGGCTGTACGATTACATTATTTATTTACTTGGGTTGGTCGGCTGCCGTTGCACTTTTAGTTATGGCTTTGCTTATTCCGGTCACGCATCGATTGTCGAAAAGTTTTTTAAGGTTGGGCGATCGCATGATGGCTTTTCGTGATAAGCGCATCACTTTGATGACGCAAGTAATGAATGCTATTCGCGTAGTTAAATATTTTGTATGGGAGCAAAGTGTTTTAGATGAAGTGAACGAAGTTCGTCGTAAAGAAATTCAAGCCCGCTATGAGCTTTCGCGGTCAGAAATTATGTGGCACTTAATATACGTATCGATTTCTTCTTTAGTTCTGTTTTCGGCGTTATTAACGCACGTGCTACGGGGGCAGACGGTTGACCTGGCTTTAATATTTACGTGTATCGCCATTTTTTCAATCATGGAAGATCACTTCGGCGGTTTATCTAGATTTATCAGCCAACTGATTAACGCCTTCGTTAGCGCCGATCGAATAATTGCCTTCTTAAAATCTGAAACGGTCAGCCGTTATGAAGCCAAAATTAATCAGGTCGAATTTTTAAAATTAGAAAATATTTCTTTTCAATTTTCAGACTCGCAAAAAATATTTAACAACTTGAACTTAGCGGTGCGGCCGGGCGAATCGATTGCCATCGTGGGCTCGGTGGGTAGCGGTAAATCAACCTTGCTAAATATTTTACTGTCAGAATTAAAGCCGCAAATGGGCAGCGTTCTGTATTCTACGGCTTTGAAGGCGAAAGCTTATGTTCCGCAAGACGCCTACATTATTAATTCAACACTACGAGAAAATTTAGTTTTTGGAAAAAAGAATGTGACCGAAGCGCAAATCAATCGCGCTTTGCAGTTATCCGCGCTGAATTACGATTTAGTTTCGTGGCCGGCCGGCCTCAATACCGAAATAGGTGAAAAGGGCGTCAACTTGTCGGGCGGTCAAAAGCAGCGGGTCAGTTTAGCGCGTGCAATTCTGGCTGATGCCGACCTCATTCTACTTGATGACCCGCTATCGGCGGTTGACCCCAATACCGAGCGGTGGCTAACGGATGAGTTGTTGTTCGGCGAGTGGAAAGAAAAGACGCGCGTGATGGTCACGCACCGATTGGCCTCGCTCAACCGGTTTGATCAAATTTTATTTTTAGAAAATGGCACTTACTGCGTTGGCACTTACGACGAACTTTTAACCTGCTCACCAAGCTTTAAAAGTTTTTTAAGAACCCATGACGAAAACACTCTGAAAGAAAAAAATTCGGTTCATCAACTGGCGGCGCATACCGAACGAACTTCGGGGGGCGGAGATACTACGCGCATCACTGAAGATGAAGACCGGGTTTTTGGAGCCGTCGATAAAACTGTTTACATAGATTACATGAAAGCCTTAGGTGGATCACCCAAACGCCGCAAACTTATTTTAGCCATATTATTTCTTGGCGCCATTTGCGTTGCTGGTACCCCCTTGCTGCAAAAATTGTGGTTATCGCAATCTAGCAAGATGACAAACTTAACTCCGCTATTCATAATTCAATTTTATGGCGCGCTTGGTTTATTGACGGTGCTACTAACGTTCTTAAGCAGTCGCTTTTGGGCCCACCGAGGGATAAGTGCCGGCCAAACTTTTCATGATCAGATGTTACGATCAGTTCTGGCCGCGCCCATCCGGTTTTTTGATAGCACGCCAGTCGGGCGCATTCTGCAACGGTTTTCGCGCGATATGGAATCGGTCGACATTCACTTGCAATGGACTTTTGATCACACCATCCACGCATTTTTTCACGTGACGATTTCTTTTTTGCTGATTGTGTTTGTAATTCCGCCAGTTCTTATTTTTATGATTCCGATATTTTTTGTTTATCATCGGCTGCAGAAAGATTATCGCCAAGCCGCACGGGAAATGAAGCGTCTTGATTCTTCGGCACGGTCACCACGCTATGCTCATTTTAAAGAAACGCTCAACGGGCTAGCCGTGATTCGTGCCTTTCAGCAGGCGCCATGGGCTATGGATCAATTTTATTCTAAACTTCGCTACGCCGCTGAAATGTTTCGAACGGCTTACATCATTAACCGCTGGTTTTCGGTGCGTCTTCCATTAATCGGTGCGGGCATTTCGACCGTAACCGGATTAATGATCGTTTTTGCCAGTCACTATGGTTACATCGGGGCGGGCACCGCTGGTTTAGTCACTATTTACGCGATTGATTTTTGGCGGCATCTCAACTGGGGCGTGCGCGTTTTTTCTGACTTAGAGACGCAAATGACTTCGGTCGAACGCTTAAAGTATTACTCTAACATTACGGCCGAGTTAGATGTGATCGGTCCCGCCGCCGCCATTGAAAAAAGTTGGCCCGAAACGGGCGAACTTGAATTTAAAAATGTTTGGCTGCGGTATGCTCCGCATTTACCCATGGTATTAAAAGACGTTAGTTTTAAAATTACGTCGGGCCAAAGAATAGGTTTAGTGGGACGCACGGGTTCAGGTAAGTCGACCATTTTTCAAAGCGTTTATCGCTTCGTCGATATCGAGCGCGGCGAAATTTTATTAAATCACACCCCCATTCATCAAGTGCCGTTAGAAAGGCTTCGTCGAAATTTAGCCGTCATTCCGCAAGACCCCACATTATTTATGGGTACCTTGCGTAGTAATATCGACCGCTATAATGAAGCCGACGATGATGACATTTGGCAGGTATTAAATAAAGTATCGCTTGAAAGCTTTGTTCGACTTCTACCCAACCAATTGCATTTTAAAGTAGTAGAAAACGGCGCCAATCTTTCGCAAGGCCAAAGACAATTAATCTGTATGGCGCGCGCGTTACTAACAAAAGTAAAAATTATTTTCTTAGATGAAGCCACGGCCAGCGTCGACGTTGAAACCGATGCAATCGTGCAAAAAGTTATTCGCGAATCATTGGCCGGAATGACATTGGTAACGATTGCGCACAGGTTATCAACGCTTGAAGGTTATGACCGCGTGATCGAACTGCGCGATGGTGAGATTGTCACAAGCCTGTGACGGTGAAATAGCCAGTGGAGCCAATCTTGCGTATTAGTTGAACCAAAAAAATTCCGACAACGTATTAAGGTGCAATTCTTAATATTCGATTCTTGTTTGGTTGCGTCACCAAGTGTCCAGCCGACGTAAAGGCTGACCAAGTTCCAGTGATTAAATAATAATATTTTCCCGATCGGTTTAAAAAACCATTAGCTTGCCCGTAGGTCGTCGTGGTCACGCGAGTGATTGCACTCGTCGTGGTATTAATAGACCAAGTCGCATTACAGTTGCTGAAATTAAATGAAGTTCTGTCGGGGCTAGGCTCCAAAATATAAGGAACACCATTTAATTTGCCAAACGAAACTGAAAGAAGATCTTGCCCGGCTTGAATGTTACTAAGGCTGCCAGTGTAATTAGGATCGGGCATTGACAGCTGTCGAAAGATTGCTAAAATTTTTCAATGAAAACATACTTGATCACCATTGCGTTCCTATTTAGTTGTTCGACTTGGGCCGAAAATATCAAAGTACCAGTTGGCGTATTTAAATTTAATCATGAAATAAATATTCTACTGGCAAAAAAAACCGAATGGATTGATTCGCGAAATCAGGCGGGCAAAGAACGAGTTAAAGAA
>JACMNA010000017.1 GCA_014378765.1 Bdellovibrio sp.
CGCCATTTTTGTATTTGTATTGGATTTTTATAAAGCCAGTAAATTTGGGCCGGTTCATTTCGTCTAATGATTCTCGCAAATCACTTTCACCTAAAGAAATAATTTCTGTTCCGGCCGGAATTCTAGTTAAGACACTGCAACCGGCCATTCGAGAACAATCTTCTTCCGCAAAGCCTGGCACAGAAAAGATGGGGTGCTGTGCGGTCAAATCGGTTTTCAAAAATAATTTTGTGCCATTAGTGGTGAGGGCGCGAAGAGTTTGCGCATATTGATTTTTGTATTCAGTCATATCGGCGGCGCTGGGCGGGGCGGAAAATTCAACGTTCGTTAAATCGGTATCATTTTGACTTACAATTTTAACCGCGATTTGGTCTTTCGGATCCAGTACGGTTTTTTCTTTAATGGGTGCAGGTTTAACGCTAAGTCCTTTTTCGTTTATCATTTTAGTAAGTCCGTCGACTTCTACATCTGATTTGATAAATTCACCCAGTTGATCTTCCTGTGACCAGGCAACTGAAATAAGGCTCGATAAAATGAGTACCAACGTTATATTTCGCATTGTTGTTATTCGGAGTTTTGAAACACCAAATTGAGTTCAACTAGACTTTTTTATCTGGGTAATGAAATTCAATTTCTAAATATGAGACATCATTTAGCCCTGTAAGGTGTAGATAAAAAAAGCCCCGCTTTCGCGGGGCTTTTCCTTCGACAAAATCTCAATATTAGACTTAGTTCGTTTCGAAAAACTCAAAACTTTGTTGCGGCATAATTTCGATGATGCTGCCATCTAGCGCGGTAACCACTGGTGCCGAACGACCGACGTCTAGTTTATATAAATTTCCCGTAGACGTTAATCCGAATACTTGGCCATCGGCTTTGTACATGCGGGTGTAGCGTTGGTCTAATTTAAGCTGTGAAGCTTTGATCGATGCGGTTTTGCCGGCGCAACTGATATCGTACATTTCACCCGTCGTCGTGACTAAGTTTGCCACCATTGCGGCGCGATCGTAACCGTTCGGGTACAATAAATTAGATGATGCCTGCCCGTTTGGAATTTGCAAGTCGGTGGTAGCGGGTGACTTAGGGTCACAGGCAAAGCGAATTGAATTTTTGTAAACGCGGGCCGTCCACTGGGCGCCGATGTGCAAATCAACTAAGTTTGCTTTCTCGGTTGGAGTTTGTGCATTGTACTCGGTGATTAAATCACTTGGTGATTGTGGAATTTCGCCTTCGTTGCGCGCGAAAATATACTGAGCCTTTAAGTTTTTATCAGTTGGAATCATTACCATGTGTTGACTGCGTCGAACCATGTGGCCAGCAGCGTAAGCTTTACCTAATTTTTCAACTGAGTTCGTACGAACATTGTACGAGTGAAAATCAAGAGCCGAGGTTAATAATAAAAGATTCTCAGTGCGGGCCACGCGAGCCGGAGTTTCAAACGCTTCGTCGGCGTAAATCGCCGCCGCATTTCGCGAGTACGCTTTTAAAGCCGGGTGTAGACCTTCGGCGAACTTAGCTAGCTGCGCGTACGTTTCAACCGTAACGGCGTATGAGCCTCCGTCGCTAATGCGATTATCACACGCGCCTTGAATTCCCTGGCGCGGACCTTTGCTGCAGGTGACATGCGGATAGCCGTCGATATGCCTGGCTTCATGCATAAATACGCTGGAGCGATCTAAAGATGAAAATTGGTCGGTTAAGGCCATTGGACACGCAAACATGGTGCGTAAGCCGAAGCCATAGACGTAAGCCACAACCCCTTTAGGGCAATTATCAACAATCTCTAAAGTATCGATGCGACCAATAAAATAATCCCACCAGCTGGATGCAAATCGTCCCGTGAAAAGTTCATCTTTACTTGGCGTCATTTTAGAAAATGTTGTTTTACGCATGAACATAATAGAAGAAATTAAATTTGAAACGTGCGATCCGTCGTAGCAGTAGTCAGCGTTCGCTTGCTCTTTGAATTGACTAAAGTGCTGCGCGATCGTTTGCATTTCTGCTTTCGATACGCAATCAGCTTTTCCATCGCCAAGAGTAGCGACCGAATCGCCGGCCTGTGCGGCAGATAAAAATGTGAATGTTAAAACGGCGAATAAAACTTTATTAATAACTTTCATGATTCCCCCTCATCTTCGTTTAAAGTCACTATAATCAGATCAAGGCCTAAGGCTCAGATCAAGAAAATAGAAAGAGAATTGAATGTTAAAGACCGATTTCTTTTAATTTACGCTGCGCATAGTTACGAATTTCAGGCGCTTCCGCATCGCTCACTAGCGCCCGCAAGCTGGCCAGAGCCGCGGCGTTTGATTTCGCACGCCGAGCTAATTCATCGATGACCATATACTTTAAAGACAGCTCTTGAACGCGTTTTATTTCGGCCTCTGAATGCACCGTGACGGGACCATTATCGGTTAACCCTTTTTTTGCCGTTTGTTCAAAAGAAGAGATCACATCATCATTTTGGCGCAGGGTTAGTAAATAAACCGATAAAATTTTATCATTCATCGTGCTGGTTGAACTCCAGCCCATTTCTTTCAACGTTACGTTTTGCGCCGCCGTTAAATTTTGCGCGAGGGCCCGCATTTGAATGGCTTTTTGATCGGTATTAACGTGCGTTGAATTCAGAGTTTTAGATTCTTCATGAATCCAATTTTTAAAGGCCGCCTCGTTCATGTTTTGTACTTCATCGATAGGAATCGAGGCCGTCGTGTTATCACCTGAAACTGCAGCTTTGTTCAACGCGCTGTTAAAGTTATTTTTTAATGGGCTTACAGCTGCGCTTTTTTCAGCGGTTTGAACATCTGCATCGTTCGTTTTAGGTTTTGTTTTATAGAAAAATAAAATTCCCACGACGATGAAAATTGTAACGATGAAAATTTTTGACTTTAACTGGCGCATGCCGTGGTTGTACCGCAATTGGTGCAGCGATAGCAACCAGATTCCAGAATAGTGGCGTGTCCACATTCAGAACAGCGCGGGTAAACGGGCTCGCTTACTACGTCTGATTTTTTCGGTGTAACTGAAGATAACGGCTGCGCAAACTTGCTGCCATCGCGGTAAATTGCGACTGATTTTAATCCCAATGACCACGCCTGCTGATAGGTCTGACTGATGTCGTTAACGCTGGCAGAATTAGGTAAGTTAACCGTTTTAGAAATGGCGCCGCTTATGAACGGCTGCACGGCAGCCATCATTTTTAAGTGCGCCGCCGGGGGCAAGGCCACGTCACCCGTGGCGCAAGCAAACAAAGTAATGTGCTCAAGTCGGATGCCCGACTTTAAAACGGAGTTCGAAGCCAATAAGTTTTTTTTAATCTTTTCAATTTCGACTGAGTTATAATTTAGTTTCTTTAATAAAATTTCTACGGATTGATTTACAATTTGAAGATGTCCACCGCCCGCTAATTTTTTATTTTTAACCAACGAAAAATCCGGTTCGATACCCGTGGTATCGCAATCCATCACTAAACCAATTGTGCCGGTAGGTGCAATCACCGTAGCTTGCGCATTTCTGAAACCAAATTTTTGCCCGCGTGTAACGACGTCGACCCAAATCGATTGGCAAAGCCTTTGCATTTCCTTTGGCAAGTGCGACCACACAATTTTAGCATTTGCTTTTTGGTGCGATTTAATTACTTTCAGCATCGAAGTTTTATTTTTGTTAAAGCCGGCAAAAGGTTTCACTAATTTCGCCATGTCGACGCTAGTTTGATAAGCCACGCTGGTTATGAGTGATGTTAAAAAGCCAGCCCACGCTCGCGCTTCACTTGAGTCATAGGCTAATCCCATTTGCATCAGCATCGAGCCTAAATTGGCAAACCCTAACCCAAGGGGTCGAAAATCATGCGAATTTTGCGCAATTTTAAGGGTGGGATAACTTGAAAAATCCACTAAACATTCTTGGGCTATAAATAGAGTACGTGCAGTGTGAATTAATTCTTCAATTTTAAGATTTTGATTTTCATCTAAAAACTGAACTAAATTAAGCGACGCTAAATTGCAGGCGGAGTCATCAATAAACATATATTCAGAGCACGGGTTACTCGCGCGAATAAGGCCGCTCGCCGCGCACGTGTGCGCGCGATTAATCGTGTCATTAAATTGCAAACCCGGGTCAGCGCATTCCCATGCGGCAGTGCAGATTTGCTGCCACAAATCATCGACGTAAACGTCTTTAATAGTTTTTTTAGAGTTTCTAGATTTAAGCGACCACTTTTTATTTTGCCCGATCGCTTTCATAAAGGTATCGGGCACGCGAATTGAATTATTCGCATTTTGTCCTGATACCGTTTTGTAGGCTTCGCCTTCAAGGTCAGAAGAATAGCCTGCGCTAACCAGCGCGATCGCTTTCTTTTCTTCGCGCATTTTCCACGAAATAAAATCTTCAACCTCGGGATGATCTAGATCTAAACACACCATCTTGGCGGCGCGCCGGGTGGTCCCACCCGATTTAATGGCGCCGGCTGCTTTATCTAAAACTTCTAAAAATGAAATCAAGCCTGAACTTGTTCCGCCCGTTGAAAGCTCTTCGAATTTAGAGCGCAAGGTCGAAAAATTAGTGCCTGAGCCTGAACCGTATTTAAAAAGTTTAGCTTCGGTTTTAACAAGCTCAAAAATTGATTCGATCGAGTCATCAACCGACTGAATAAAACAGGCCGAGCTTTGCGGACGCAAGTACACATCGTTTATTTTTTCAATTTTTTTATTTTTTTCATTCCACGCGTAGTGATCACTTTTAGAACTGGCGCCGTAAGTTTCTTTTAATCCTAAGTTGAACCAAACTGGTGAGTTAAAAGCGGCTTTTTGTGAATAAAGTATATACTTGAGCTCTTCCACAAAAGTTTTTTGCGTGGACGCGGTCGTGAAGTATCCGCTCTGTTTGGCGGCGCTCGCGAGCCCTTTACCAATGCGCTCGATCAAGGCTTCAACCGAATTCTCTTTATCAATCGATTTACGAAAATATTTACTGGCTGCTATATCAACGGCCGTCTGTGACCACGTAATCGGAGCCTTAATATTTTTTTTCTGGTAATAAATTTGGCCGTCTAAGCCCTGAATCAGAGCGTCTACTTTCTTCCATTTGAAAAGAGTGCGCGCTTCTTCATTTTTTTTGACAAATTGGGGTTGAAAGAATGGCTTTTTTTGACTCGACATAGGTTTTAGAATAGTCTTCGTTGAAGAGGCCGTAAATGCAAAAACCAATTTACCTAGACTACAACGCTACCACCCCCACCGACCCACGTGTCGTGGCGGCGATGCTGCCGTATTTTACGGATCACTTTGGCAATCCCGCTAATACTTTAAATGCTTACGGTTGGTCGGCCGAAAACGCGGTCAAAAAAGCGGCCGAACAAGTGGCCCACCTGATCGGTTGTAAGCCGGCCGAATTAACTTGGAATGCGGGCGCTACCGAGGGCAATAACTCGGTGATCTTTGGGCTGATTCGAAAATTAAAAAAAGAAAATCAAAAAGAACCAATCCATTTAATTACGTCAAACGCCGAGCATTGGAGCGTGCTTAATTCATTCAAAGCCGCCGAAGAATTTGAAAATATCGAAACAACTTATATACCCACTAATGCCGATGGCATTGTCACCGCGCCAGAATTAAAAAAACATGTTCGCCCCAATACCCGTTTAGTTAGTCTTATTTGGGTGAATAACGAAATCGGATCGATCAATCCCGTTGAAGAACTTGCCGCTTTTTGCCAAGCTCAGAAAATTTATTTTCATACAGATGCAACCCAGGCAGTGGGGAAAATTGCGGTCAATCTGCAAAATTCAAATATTCATTTTCTAACATTTTCGGCGCATAAGTTTTACGGGCCTAAAGGCGTTGGCATCTTATATATGCGCGGACACAATCCGGCCGTAGAGATTGAGCCTTTTATTTTGGGCGGAGGTCAGCAAAATGGACGGCGCTCGGGCACGCTGAATGTTCCCGCCATCGTGGGTGCCGGTTTCGCGGCCAGCATTTGCGAAAAAGAAATGCTCGAGGATTCGCGCCGCACAAGCGAGCTCTGTGCCAAACTTTTTTCAAAGCTGGGCGAAAAAATTCCGACCCTGCAATTAAATGGTCCGCCGCTTAATCACCGCTCGCCGATTAATTTAAGTTTAATTATGCCCGTTTCCATCGACCTAGTCTTACCCGCCCTTGCCGGATTGGCATTTAGCCAGGGTTCAGCCTGTCACACGGGTGAAACCAGCAGCAGCCACGTTTTAGCCGCGATTGGTCGTACGGTTTCTGAAGCCCAGCGCACCATTCGCTTGTCATTAGGCCGGTGGACCACGCCGTCAGAAATTGACGAGGCCGTGCGTCTCATTTTTAATGCTTTTCAGCCGTTTCTGACCGCGACGGCCCCTATAAAAAAGAACGACGAACCCCCTTACCAAAATCAAAAAAATTAGTTATACTCTTCGTAATGATACAAATTAGCGAATCAGCCTCTAATAAAATTTTAGCTTTGAAAAAAGAAGACGGTAAATCTTTCGAAGCCTTTTTGCGCGTTGAAGTTAAAAAAGGTGGCTGCTCAGGTTTATCTTATAAAATGGATTTCGACACGCAAACGCGCGACGGCGATAAAGCGTTCGAAGCGCACGGTCAAAAAATTGTGGTTGATCCGCAAAGTCTATTATACCTCATCGGAATGGAACTTGATTATTCAGGTGGCCTCAACGGTAAAGGTTTTGTCTTTAATAATCCGAACGCCACTAAAAACTGCGGCTGCGGATCTAGCTTCAACGTTTAATACCTAAGTCTTGTGCCGACATGGGCGTGTTTATCAAACGAGCGCGACTCTTTTCCCGTCATTAAAATCTATTAACAATTCTAGCGTTTCTAATCGCGGTCACCTTTTTGCTTTGTAATAGTTCATGGGAGCAACTATGAGCACACTTAAACTTTCCTTACTGGCCTTCTTAACCCTGACTTCGCTTAATGCTTTTTCAAGCGAGCCCAAAAATATTCAGTACTTTTGTGAAAATGAAACCACTTCTATTGCCATCAGCATTGATGACCAAAAAGCGTGGGCCCTCAATTTGGCTAACCCCGAAAACATCGTAGAGATGAAAATAAAAAATCTGCGACAAGCCCGCTGCCAAGACACCTACTCATTTACTTTGGTGACTCAAGCTAAAAATTCTTACGCCACCTCGATAAGAGGTTGTGGAATGAATCGAAAAGATATTCCGATGCAAGTTAAGCAAGCGACTCGAGCAATAACGATGAAATGCGAAGTCGTCCGTTAGTTTTTCTTCGCAGTGTTGTTAGTTAAAATCATGGTGTCTTGAATGGCCGATAAGTCTTTGGTGTCGCGTTGTTTAAAACCTTTTACTTTTTTCTGCGTGTCGACCTTATTGATTTGTTCGGTCAAATCAACCGTAACTGAACCAAAACATCTAACTTGGCACGCGAGTCTTCGCCCGTCTAGATAGTAACTTGTGCCAATTAAATTGATTTCGGCCTTGCCCGGTTCGGGAATTGAATTATCGCCTTCAATAATTTTCACGCGGCATTCGGCGCACGAAGCGATTCCGCCGCAGATAGATTTAATTTTAATTCCATTTTCGGTCGCGATTTTTAATAGCGATTTAGAAGGGTCGACATCAACTTCAATATTTTGAGGAACAAATTTAATTTTCATTAGCTAACCACAATCTTTAAAAATTTTTTCTTACCGGCTTTAATGACCAAACTGTCACCCGCCTTCAGTTCAAGTTTCATTTTGATATCTGAAACTTTTTGTTGATCAATCTGCACGCCACCGCCCGTGATCAAGCGGGTCGCTTCACCATTCGACGTCGACAATCCACATAAAGTCATCAGGGCCGCTAGACCGATACTTTGTGGAATCGTTTTAAATTCTTTAATTACATCGGGCATACCCTTATCGCTAAAAATACGATTGAACTCTTCGACCGCTGCTGTCCCCGCCGCCGCCGAGTGAAAACGTGCCACCAACGTGCGCGCTAATTCAACCTTAACATCTCGCGGATGTTTTTTACCCGCACCAACATCCGCCTTTAATTGTTTCAAATCATTCGGCGTCATGCTGGTTAACAGTTCGTAGTAGCGAAACATCAATTCGTCCGACACGCGCATCGTTTTACCAAACATATCCGTAGGCGAATCATTCACGCCAATATAATTATCTAACGACTTTGACATTTTATTGACGCCGTCTAAGCCCTCTAAGATGGGCATCGTCAGAATGCACTGGGGCTCTTGCCCGTAAGACGATTGCAAATCTCGGCCTACAAGTAAATTAAATTTTTGATCGGTACCACCCAGCTCTAAATCGGTCTCTAGAGCCACCGAATCGTAGCCCTGGCAAAGAGGGTACATCAACTCATGTAGTGAGATTGGAATATTTGCTTTGTAACGCTTGGTGAAGTCATCACGCTCTAGCATTTGCGCGACGGTGTATTTCGCCGACAGCTTAATAAAATCAATCGAAGTTAATTTTAGTAACCAACTTGAATTGTAAACGATTTCGGTTTTTTCTGGATCTAATATTTTAAATATTTGCGAAGCGTAAGAACGCGCATTAGATTCAATTTCTTCGCGGGTTAAAATTGGCCGCGTGGTATTTTTTCCTGACGGATCGCCAATCAGCGCAGTAAAATCACCAATTAGAAATTGCACGTGATGACCCAAGTCTTGCAAAGTTTTTAATTTGTTAATGACCACCGTGTGACCAATGTGAATGTCGGGGCGACTCGGGTCAGCCCCTAATTTAATTTTTAAAGGCTTTTTCTTTTCGAAACTTTTCTTTAACTTTTTCGTAAAATCGCCCTCACTAATAAAGTCGACGGTGCCGTGCTTTATCAGTTCAAGTTGTTCTGCGGGTGGTAAAAAATTTCGCTCTAGCATTTCTATTTATCCTTAGCGGGCCATCTCAACCGAACGGGTTTCACGCACGATTGTTACCTTCACCTGGCCTACGTGCGGAAGCTCGCGCTCGATTTTCTTTACGATATCACGTGCTAACATTAAGCTTTGGTCGTCGGTTACGCGCGAGCTTTCAACTAATACGCGCACTTCGCGACCGGCTTGTACCGCCACTGACTTTAAAACGCCGTCGAAAGAATTTGAAATGCTTTCTAAATCTTTTAAGCGATTAATAAAATTGTCCATTTGTTGGCGACGCGCGCCCGGCCGAGAATTCGATAGAATTACCGCTGAATGCACGATCCACGCTAAAGCCGAAGTCGGTTTCTCGCCGTCGTGATGCGCTCTGATGGCGTGGCAGATTTCTTCATTTTCGCCAAATTTTTTAGCGATATCGGCGCCAACGTTCGCGTAATTTCCCTCGAAAGTGTGATCTGCGGCTAAACCAATATTATGCAAAAGGCCTGCCCGCTTCGCGATTTTAGGATTCATTCCCAATTCAGCGGCTAGTAACCCAGAAATATGCGCCACTTCTAAAGCGCTGTTCAACGCGTTTTGGGCGTGGGTGCTGCGATACTTAAGGCTTCCTAACATTTTAACTAATTCGTTATGTAATTGCGTGATGCCAAGTTCGACGATGACTTTATCGCCTTCTTCTTTCATCGATTTTGCTAATTCTATTTTTTGTTTTTCGACCACTTCTTCGATACGCGCCGGATGAACGCGGCCGTCTTCCATTAACTTATCGACCGTCCGACGCGCTAACTCGCGTCGGATCGGATCAAATCCGGAAATAACGATCGTCTCGGGCGTATCATCAACGATTAGATCGACGCCGCATAAAGCCTCAAGCGTACGAATATTTCGTCCTTCGCGGCCGATGATTTTACCCTTCATCTCGTCAGAAGTTAAACTCATAACTGAAACGGTTCGCTCTGAAGTAAATTCTGAAGCAAAGCGGGCTAAAGCGCGCGCTAAAATATTTCGCGATTTACGGTCAGCTTCGCGCATGGTTTCGTCTTCAATTTCGGAAATGCGCTTCGCGGCCTCCGACTTCGCGGTTTCTTCTAACACTTGAAATAATTCACGCTTGGCTTGGTCTTGTGACATCTGCGCCACGTTTTCTAATTTCTTTTGTAGGAATTGAGTTTGGTCTACATTCGCGCGCTCTAATTCTTTCAAGCGGCTTTCAGAAACGACAATTTTTTCTTCACGATCTTTTAGTTGATTCATGAACTTATCGTTTTCGTCTTGGCGATGCTTAAACTGGTCTTCGACTTCTTTAAGCCGGCGCTCTAATTGCGACTCTTTATTTTTTACTTGTGATTTCTGCTTATTAATTTCCATTTCAACGTTTTTACGCGCTTTTAATTCGAAATCTTTAGCTTTTGATTCCGAATCTTTCTTGATCTTAATGACTTCCGACTTCGCTTTATTTAAAACGCGATCAGCCTCATCTTTTGCTGACTTCTTTGTGTTTTGATCTTGAATTCGCTTCACCGCGAATACGACAAACGCACCTAATAAAAACCCTACCAGTACAAATACTAACTCCACTTTGAATCTCCTTCAGAAGTTCCCGTTTGATAAATTAACTTATCAGTTACTACTTGCTGACAACGAATATCGTGCTCTTCGTGTGGTAACTGTTCACACAAAGACTCCGCATAACAAACTCCAATTTTTTTTCCGGCATAAGTCGCTAGCGTGCGATCGTAAAAACCACGGCCGCGACCTAATCTAAAACCCTTTTTATCAAAACCCACGCCCGGAATCACAAATCCGCTAATTTCATCGGGCTCAATCACTTCTCCGTCGATGGGTTCGCGAATGCCCAGGCTCGAGATTTGGTGATTTTTTGTAGCCGTTTTAAATTGCAAAGTTTTGTCTTGAGCGACCGGAAAGCACCATTCTATATTTTTAGAAAGCTGTGACCAATGAATAGCAGGCTCATCCGACAGCGGATTATATCCGGCCCAGTGGCCTGATTCGTTTTTTAAAAGGGTATGCAAATGCGTTTCAATTGAAATGGATTTCTGCGATTTTTCTTCGCTCGATAAATTTTTTAATTGTAGTAATAAACCCGCGCGGATCTGGTTTTTCAATTGCACTCCAAAATGTGGAAAAGTTAATCGTTATTAAATAACTAACTAGTTCCAGTTCACTTTGTTTGCTTTAGCATTTTCAAGGTCTTGGGCTAATTTAAGGGCTCGGGCTTCTAACTTATCAAGTTCAGCTTGGGCACGTCGTTTAAGAAGAATCATCTCTTCGGCAATATTCAGCGCGGCCAAAACCGCTCCGTTTTGAAAAGATGAGTTTTTAGTTACATTCATGGCTTCAGTCACTTTTTTGTTCACGAAGCCAACTAGCTCGTTAACCGTTTCTTCATCGTGAGAAGTTCTTATTTTATAAGAAACACCAGCAATCTTAAAATGAAATAATTTTTTTAAATTTGCTTTTTGTGTTTCTGCCATCACTGAACCATTTAACTTTCTTTGTAACTTTCTTTTGAGCTTTCTTTTTTTCAAACTTCTTCATTTTACAAATTTCATCTAAAAATCTGAAGTTTTCTTAAACTTTTCCTTAAATACTCTTTGATCTAAATAATCTAAAGTAAACATATACTTACATCAATTAGTATGAGGACACTTAAAGCGCGAGGCAAGCCTATTTTGGCTCGCGACAAGAACAAATATCATGGGCCCCTTTTTCATCTATTTTTCGTGTACAAAACAACTGCTTTTTTTGACCCAGTTTTGAAATATCGAGCGCCGTAATTTCACCATCTGCCTTGGTAACCGTCACAAATCTTTGCCCCGCACGAACTTCTTTTGTTTTCATGTAATCCGAAATCATGGTTGCATGAATTAAGAGCTGACTGATTGTCGTATCAATTAATCGATCTTTTTGACGCAAGTCAGTATTTATCGGAACAAGTAATTCGTTATCCTCCACCCGATACAGAGCCAATTTTTTCTCGGCATACTTCAGCTTACGAGTTTCGTCATTTTCCTTAAACTCGGTATCTCGGGCAATCAGTTCCGTCGTGACCAATTGAAAACGTTTATCAAGTTCGGCGTAAACACTTTTCAACGAAGTCGATTGCGTTTTCAAAAAATCAGTTTTGAAACACTCGTTCAATTCTTTTTTAAATGCAGATATTTTTTCTTTTGCTTCAGAAGTTACTACGAACGATAGAATTAGAATCATAAATTTGAGTTGCAGCGACATAGGCTTACCCTAAAAGCTTTTTAAGCTGACTGCATCTTAAAAATTAAAATAGTTGTTGCGATAAATTTTCTAAAATTTCGGGCGCGGCTTCAGAGCGCTGAAAAGATGAATGAAAACCAGGCGCGATTTCGGTTAAGTCTTCATAAAATAAGCTGCCCGCCGAATTAATTGTAAACGGAGAAAACCGAACTTGAATGCGCCAATTTTCTGCGCCGATGGTTGGCCGCCACGCGTACTGCCCATGACAAATATGACTGCCAGCATCCCAAGAATCGAACGAGTAGGCAGTAGAAATTGTGTTAACCACTTTGACGTCTTTTTGTACGATGGAACCGTTGCCCTCTGGAAATATTTGGCATTTGCAATTGTAAGAACAAATTTTATTGGCAGTGATGCCCGCTTCGAAGCCGGGCCCCGCCGCTTGACACTGGCAAACATAAGCCGAATCCGCCCGTGTTACTGATGTCGTTAGCAAGCCACTTACGATAATAGTTAGAAAAATGAAAAGCGTTTTCAACCGCATCGCAACATCCTTAAAGCCGACAAGCCATCACTCATTTAAATTTTGGAAGTATGGATTATACCTGCTTTTTTATCGATTAACCCTAATATTTAAAACCGTGAAGTCGTTTCAAAAATCGTCAAAACTTTGTTCAGGCTTCTTTCTATTCGACGATATTCAACGGAAAGAAGCGGGCTTCGAGTTTTTTACAGGGTGATTACCGGCCAATTCACGGATCTGATAACCCATCAAACTTATTTCTAGTGGCATTCTAGTGGCGCAAGGCCAATGAAGAGCTCAATTGAAGAACCCAGTTAAGCTTGATTACAAAATTCCAAGTTTTAAGATCACGCTTAATTATTGGTTTCGCAAACCCGATCGATTGGCGGCGCCTCATCAATGGTAAATCTTAACAACGGCAGAAATAATTCTTTAATTTTTTTAAGCGCCGACCCCGAAGGCACGTGCCCGTCTCCATTTATAGATTGTATAATGCTGTTTTGATTTTGTTTAAATAACTCTAACAGAGGTTTTACGCTGTTTGCGTAGTCTATCACTTCATCTTGGCCCGCAATTAGAAACATAAATTTTTTGTTCTTAAACCGATGCGCCCACGTAAGTCCGTCAACCGGCGCAAGCGCTTTCCGTAAATTTTCTTCGGTGGGATTAACCTTTTGTAAAATAACTCCCACTTCGCTCTTGGGGTTTGTGGTGGCGCGGTTAATTAAAATTTGCGCCATGTCGGCCCCGCCCATGAGGCTGCCGAAGCCTGAAAAACTTTGATCGAAAGCTCCGACCGTGAAACCCAGTACGCTACCAAGTGAAACGCCCGCCAGCGAAATCTTTTTAGCGTCAATATTTTTACGCGTATCAAGATAATTTTTTAAGGCGTGCACATCTAAGATTAATTGTAAAATATTTTGCTTAAACTGATTAGTATCGGTCGTCAAAAATTCTTCGGTTCCTTGCCGACGTAATCCGTAATGGGGCATGTGCAAAACCACGACGATTGCGGGCTGACCTAAAACTCCAGACGCCATCACTTTCGCAATATCTTCAACTACTCCAACTTCATTTAAAATGTGATGCAAAATAATTGAAGTTGGATATTGGTACTCGCAAAATCTTCGCTGCGTGGCGGGCTCGTAAATCTTAGCCACAACGTCGTCAGACGCGTGCGGCTCATTTCGACGAATTAAACTTGCGAAGCGCACGACTGTTTCTTTAACAAAATTTCCCGCTAAGAATTTCTCAGTTGTTGAAACGGAAATATTTTTATTTAATTCAATTTGCCTTTGGATAGTGTTATACACTTTACTTTGAAACTGCAAACTTTGTTGCTTGAGTTCGGCTAGCACTTCAGGGGTAACATTATTTTTATAGAGTAATTTAAGACCTTCTTCAACTTCATCGGGAGTTGACGGATTTGTTGCTAGCGGTTTCAATTCAAATTCGGTCGCGTGGCTAACGCTATGAAATTGCAGAACTAAAAATATTAACACTAATAACTTAGACATATTAATTCCTCGAACATAATAAGGTACAAATTTAAAGCCAATTGAACTCGTATCCAGCGTTTATAAGGATCAAGTGGTGTCACAATTCATTTCAATGGCGATTGAAAATGTCAAAAAATGGCGCTGGTGTCTCAGATGTAGACGCTGAAGTACCAACTTAATCTTCTAAACCTGGATCGGTTCTTGAACTATACGGGTCAGTCAAAGGCGGTACGTAATGAAGTTGAACAAGACGGTCTCTATCGTAGTCTCTCTATTATTAAGCGTTCAATCCGCGGTTGCGCAAACGGCGCCCGAGGCGGGGGGTAGTGAAGCCGAAATTATTCGAACGATGGTTACCAGTCGAAGTCTGTTGAAGGCTGGTAGTACTTTATTTGAAACAAAAGATTTAGCAAAATTATATGCCGGTCGAAAAAACGAACCGATTTGGACAAAGGGCTCTGCACCATTGGCTATGGCCAATGCGCTAAAAGAAATGATCACCACTTTATCGGCAAGACACGGTCTTATTGCTTCAGATTATTGGACCAATGAGATTGAAGCTTATTACAAGAACCTGGATGCAAGTAATGTGTCGGCATTTGAATTAATTGCCTCTGACTCGTTAATTAAGTTTGCTTCACATTTATCTAACGGACGCATTGAACCCGCTTTATTAGACAACGACGTTCGCTTTAATAAACGCGTCTTTACCGAATTTGATGTTTTAACCGCAGCCGTTAGCGGGTCCCCAAGCGAATTAGCTAGAACTATCGAAAAGCTTGCGCCCGAGCACAGTTACTACCGCGACGTGGTGTCGATCTTAGCGGAACTACGTAAAGTTAAAGCGGCCGGTGGATATACCGAAATCAATAAGCCAACTGGATCATTAACCGTTGGCACAAAGCACCCGTCGGTTCCATCAATTCGTGAACGCATTAATCAACACGGTTTTAACCTTGATACGAATAGTGATATTTACGACGCCGAAGTTGCCGCCGCCGTTCAGGAAATTCAAAAAGAAAACGTCTATGACATAAGCGCCACCTTAAAGCCAGACTCGGGATTTTGGAACGTGGTGATGCCATCGGTTGATGCCCGCATTGCGCAAGCAGAAGCGAATTTAGAAAAACTTCGCTGGTTACCAAAGCGTTTAGAATCACGAATGATTTTTGCCAACACCAACGCCACCGAAGTTAAAGTTTACGAAAACGGCCAAGTGATAAAGAGTTTCAAATCCATTAACGGCCGAATCTTAAGACGAACGCCGATGATGAAAACATATATCACGCGAGTCATATTTAATCCGACTTGGACAGCCACGGATAGCGTGGTCGACCAAGACAAATTACCAAAAATTAAAGCCGATCCAAAATTTCTTTCAGAAATTAATATGAAGATGTTTGATCGAGCGATCGGCAAAGAAGTTGATCCGACGACGCTGGATTGGGGTACTAACGCCCGTGATATCGTTAAAAAACACATGTTCGTACAAGGACCTGGCCCCCACAATGCGCTAGGAGTTTTTAAATTTCCATTAGTGCCCGATACAAAATCGCCGATGGAAGCCAATTCAGACCAGATCTTTATGCACTATACGGATAATCCAACTTTATTTCGCGATGCTAAACGCCAGTTAAGTTCGGGATGCGTGCGTTTAGAAATGGCCGAGTGGCTGGCCGGCTATTTACTACGAAACGTGGGAGGGTATGATCCAACGGCAATACGTGGAATTATTGCTAAGGGCACGCCGAACGAAGTTTTTAGAACTGATTATTCGGTTAACTTACCGGCTAACGAGTACATGCCCGTCTATATGATGCCACTGACGATTGAAAAAACGGCATCGGGTCACATTCGTTTTATGGATGATAATTATTTACATGACCGCCGCATTCAAAATAGAATTATGTCGGCGCACCTACGTTCATCGCAAGTTAAACCCAGTGAATCTATCGGCGAGCAAGTCACAACCGGTTTACGAGTTAACGGCGAACGCAGTCCTAGCCAACATTTTTCGGTGGCTTTAGCTAGCCGCTGTGAAGAGCCAACGTTTGGGCCGCACTCTAAATCAGGTTCGCGCATGCCAACCCGTCGCTGTGATGCCCCCGTACAAATTAAATTAAACGAAACAACGCAATTAACACCCGGCCAGTACATGGTTGGTTTTGAAAACACAATGTACCCAGGATTCGTTCGTATTCAAGAGGGTAAAATTACTCAAATTCAATTACAAAAAATCGTGGTACCTGAGAAATTCGCGAAAGACACTAGTATTAAAATTTATCGCGACATGACCTCATTTCATGAGCAAAAGAAAGTTTACTTCGAAAAATTCTACCTGGGCCGCAATCTATTTCGCCAAACCATCCGCAGCTTTGGTGACTTCTATTTAGCCGGCTTAAACGAAATTGACGTCGTTGACTCTAGTAATTATACATTTTGTTCTGAAGCTAAAATTGCGCAGCTGCAATTAGCCACGCAAATTCGCGAGCACGCTAAATACATTTGCGAATCGTATAACAGCGCAAAATCAATGATCGATTACGCCGATCTTTACAACTTTCAAAGCAATGGTACGTATCAAGAAGCCGTAGCTGATCACACGGGCGACGTCGTTCCAAAAAGACATTTACGTTATTTAGTTGCCGCGCCAATGAACGCGGCAGGAAGTTTTGTTTCGGTCATGCCCGGCATCTATCGTATTAACGGCGATCAATCGAAAATTGATGTTCGCGTTGCGACGGGTTCACTGGTTGAAACGTATCCAAACGTACGGCGCACATTTAGTAATAGCAAAACCGGAGTTGAAATTGATCAGTCAGACGCACCCGTTGCTTTAGCTGCGGCCCAATCCGTTAATACAATCGTGACAGCCGATAACACGGTCCTAACGATTACTAACGGCGAAACAACAACGACGCCCATCGCACCGAAAGCCCCTTGCGAAGGCGCAAAACTTTGGAGAACAAGCTCACGGTCGTACTGTAATTCTGATGGTATGGAGGGCTGCTCGCGCGCGAGCGCAAAACTTTGCCAAGAAGTGCGAATGGATTTACGTTTCCGCAAATAAGCAAAAACTGTATCCGACGTCGGCCTTATTTTTAGGTGAGAGAAATCTTCATCCAAGAATAGAGTCGACGTATTCTTTGTAATCAAAAGATTTTAAATCGTTAATTTTCTCGCCGATGCCGACTAGTTTGATTGATAAATTTAATTGATCCACCACGGCTAAAGCGACGCCGCCCTTTGCGGTGCCGTCCATCTTCGTTAGCACCACGCCAGTTAACCCAATCGCTTGGTTAAATTCTTTCGCTTGTAATAAAGCGTTCTGCCCTGAGTTTGCGTCTAGCACAATCCACGTGTCGTGCGGCGCTTCGGGAATTGTTTTCGCCATCACCCGCTTCACTTTTTTTAACTCTTCCATCAAGTGGACTTGCGTGTGAAGTCGTCCGGCCGTATCTAAAATAACGTAATCAAAGTTTTGTGACTTGGCTTTAGCAATCGCATCGAAAGCCACGGCACTTGGGTCTTTTGTATTTTCGGGCCAGTAAATTTCAACCGCGGGATTCTGCGCGCGCTCGGTCCAAGCTTTTAATTGTCCACCGGCGGCGGCTCTAAAAGTATCTCCGGCTGCGACTAAGACTTTCTTATCTTGCGAAGCAAGTTGCGCCGTCATTTTTCCGATCGAAGTTGTTTTGCCGGCGCCGTTAACACCTACGACCATGAGCACCGTGGGGCCGCTTGCGGCCGTGTGTAAAAGTTCAGAAACTTTTTGGTGTCCGTTTTGTTCAACGTGCCGCGGTTCTAATATTTCTAACATTTCGGCGCGTAAGGCTTTTTTAACGGTGTCGATGTTCGAAGCTTCTTTCGAAGAAAGTTCATTCTCTACCACGTCTAAAAGTTTTTGCACGGTCGTGGGGCCTAAGTCGCTGGTGTAAAGTACTTCTTCGATTTGCTCTAGCACCATTTTTTTATCTTCGTTAGAAAACGCTTTTCTGATGCGGCCGAAAAAACTTTCTTCGGTTTTTTTTAAGGCCTGACGAAGATTGGTTTCAACTTCCGGAACGGTAAAGGGTACGGGCTCAGGCAAGATTTCAGGTGGAGGCTGATGTCGTTGCTCTTCA
>JACMNA010000149.1 GCA_014378765.1 Bdellovibrio sp.
AACAGGTCAAAGCGTTGGCCACGACCGTCCATTACCTGGCTTTGCAGCGCCACCACACGCACCGGGATGTTGCGGTAGTAGCTGTCATACCAGAGCGCAGGTACTTGCGTCAAAGCCCCCGCAGACATTGCAGGAGCTGCTGGCGGTTGGGGCAAATCCGTCTCGCCCAGCAAGGTGAGTGTGGGTGCTGGTGATGCTGCATCTGCTGCATTTGCTTTTAGCGCATGCGGTCTCAAGCCAATGTGAAGGTGTTTATGCTGCGGGCCAGCAGCTTCAAACATGGCTTGTAACAGGGCGGGTGAATTGCGCTTGAACCTGCCGTCTGCACTATTAAACAGTACCAGTGTCACGATGACTAGCTATACTGCTGTGCAAATGTTTGATCAGCTCGATTATAAGTTCATCATGATTAAAATGCTTTTTATAAAAATTTCTGCCGTTAATTCCCATTTTTTCGCGAGCTTGTGTCGGCATGTTATAAAGCCTAAGAATGGCGTCCGCTAAGGCCTGTGCATTTCCTGCAGGCACGGATATACCAGCCTCAGCCTCGGCAACCATCCTGGCACCTTCACCATTAAGACAAGCAATAATTGGCCTGCCTGATGCCAAGTAGGCTTGAATTTTATTTGGTACCGTCATGGCAAAAATTGGTTGGTCCGCTAAAGTGACTAACAGCGCCGACGCTTTTTGCATGAAGGCTGGCATCGTTTCGACCGGGAATCGACCAGGTAAGAAAACGTTTAATAATTCTTTCACCTGCACCTGCTGGTTCATCCATTCCCAGCGACTACCTTGACCTACGATTACGAAGTTGATGTCCTTGTAATCTTTAAGTTTTACAGCGGCTTCAATAATGACCTCTACGGCCTGACCGATTCCAATATTCCCGGCAAAGACGACAGAAAAACCTGTTACTAATTTACTAGCTATTTCCGATTCTTGCGGATTTGATTCGCCGAAAAAGGAATCTACTGAATTCGGGTAATAAATAACTTTTTTGGTTGGGGCTAGATTTTGCACCGGCTTAATAAATGCTTGCGATTGTACTAACAATAAATCGGTATGTTTATAAACTTTTCGTACAAAAAATTCTATAATGCTTAGAATTTTTTTATTTTTTATAGCACCCATCGCATCTAGGCTTTCAGGCCATAAATCTTGGACCCAAATAACTAATGGAATTTTCTTGATCTTACTTAAAAATATAGCCGGGATGGCTTGGAAAATCGGTGATACCGCGTAAACAAACACCGTGTCGTATTTTCGCCTGCGTAAAAGCCAGGGTCCAAACAAGCTTGCAAAAAAAATAAATGAAAAGTAATTAAATACACGTCGAAAACCACCACCACCACCGCGCGTGAATGTAGGCAGTCGGTAAATAGTCACGCCATTCCAAATTTCGGAACTGGTTTTAGCGGCAGTGTAACCAGCAAATACTTTGCCTTCAGGGTAATTGGGATTTGCAGTTAATACGTCAACTTCGACGCCGCTTTCCACTAGGGATTTTGCGATTTCATTAATTCGAAATCCTTCGGGCCAGAAATACTGCCCAACAATCAGTACACGCATTTTCATAAAGCCTGCCTGATAATTTGTTGCAAGAATTCGGCGGCATCCATCAGCGGTAAAGTTGAATTTTTGATTTGCAAAAATCGTTTCACCGCGTGCGCAATTGAATTTGCAGAATGGGGATCAAAGCTCTGCTCGGGATCTAAAATATCACGAACGTAATCCAATTCTGATGCGATTACTGGTAATCCTGCTTGGCGGGCTTCAATTAAAGGTATACCAAATGATTCTAGCGTCGATGGGAAAATTAAAGCCCCGGCATTTTGATAAAGTAATTTCACTTGTTCGTGGGGTAAGGTGCCTAAATTTTGAATGCTAAGATGATACTCAGCTTTAACTTTATCAAGCCAGCAGCACAAATCCGGGAATTGGTGTTGATCTAATGTTAAAGCTAATTTCGGAAAATGCAGTTCTTTAGATAATAAAATCCAAGCTTCAATCAAGCGCTTATGATTTTTATGCGGCTCGCCCGATGCAACGTACACAAAGTCATACAGCGATGATGGATTTTTTTTAGGCTCCGGCAAAGTTCTTAGGTACGGCACGCTATCATCGACAAACGGAAAAACATGCACGGGGATAGACTGTTTAGACAATCGATCTTGAATAAGAAGCTTCATCGAAGGTGTTTGGACAGTAAATGCATCCGCATGGCATAATCTTGATGAGAACCACAATCGTTCAATCGCAAGTCGCAACCGAGTCTTAAGCGGAAACTTACTTAAACTTGACTGATCAATAAGATATTTATTCTGGACAAAAACATTCGTAAAAGCATCAGTTTTAAATAAAGGTGGTAGGCTTCCAAAGCATAGGACGACGTCATGGTCATTTGCTAATTGCGAAAGCCGCCATTCAGCTTTGAGCCTTTGAACAATAGTTGGCTTAACAATTTCGATGTTTACGCGGCCGGATAATTTAATGTCTGCAGGAAGTGTCATGCGCGCATCAACAAAAATATAAATTTCAAAGTCTTTGGGCAAAGACTTCAGAGTTCTTAACAGTAAAGTTCTTCCGCCACCTTGATGAATATTTGTTGCATGAATAAATAAAGTCTTTTTATTCTTCATAATTATTTGATGAGGGTTCGGTTTCTCACACTATCGGATGGTGCCAGTTTGTCTTTTTTATGGCAGATTAATCCGGCTAAAGTCGCTAATGCTAGCCAGAACAATCTTTCTTTGACGAAGCCGGTAAATATCATCCACGAACAAACTGAAATCATCCCAATTAAAAATGGGAATGACTGGTGTCTAGGGCCTTTCGAAATACCTAATATAATGATGTACAAAATAAATGCGAAAAAAGGAATGCTCGGTATAATTCCGGATTCCACCAAGTAAGTAAGAATAAAATTATGGGCATCTAAGTTGGCAGTCGGATCCATATTAAGTCTAGCCGTTGCATCCAGCGAGTTGTAATATTCTTGGTAGGCTAATGGAAAGTGGTCAATACCTATTCCCCATGCTGGGAATTTTTCGATAATATAAACTGCCGATTTGTAAAGCTGTATTCGCGTGTTGGCCGAAGTGTCGATGGCCGTACCATTTTCGTCTTTAAAAACTTCAGCGTTTTCGGTTTTCTGCTCTGCTAATTTCTCCGCATAGCCGCCGAAAGAGAACCTGAAAATTTGCGGAATGGATTGAATTGTCATTTCAATCCTTTCCCCGATAGCTTTATTATAATAAATTGCATGCGGAACGAAAGTCGTCGCTGCAAAAAAAACTAAGATAACCGTTGCTGAGGCCTGCACAAGTTGCTTTAGTTTCAAACGCGCCAGCAAAAGACTTATAAATAGAACTGTTAAGCCAACAAAAAGCCCTACCCATGAAGCCCGCGCCAATGTGTAGAACAACGCAATGGCTCCGATACCTATGCTAATCAACATGAGCAATCGTAGGGGTCGATTTTGAAACTCTGTTTGTGTCGGCAGGGAGTATTTTGCAATGATAACGCTTAATGGCCAAAGGATAAGACCACCGGCTAGGCTCGCATACGGAGCAAATCCGCTACCAAAACGGTAACCTTTGATTTTCATGTAATCGGCGATAAAAAAATTCGAAAGAAAAAAGTAATGTCCGTAAAGCATTTCAAACAGGATTAAAAAACCCGTCGCAATTAAATAACAACTAAAGATGCCGTAAATCGACTTTAATTTCACTTTTGAAATGGTCAAACGCACGAAAAGAAAAGTTAGAAAGCTAGAAAAGTAAGCCGTTAAGCCCGGCTTAGATAAATTATTTGAATTAATTATTAAAGCGGAAAAGGTAAATAATGAGACCATCAGCAGAAAGAATATTTTTTCTAGTTTAGGCAGTGAATCATTAAGTTGCGTCTTCCAGTCCTTTAATAGAAAAAAAACTCCGGCCGCAACGATCATTGTAGCAATACTGAAAGGCAAGGACCACGGTTTATAGGGCATCAAAAGATAAACAGTGATTGTGATTAGCGGTAAGTAGATAACGACATCAGAAAGTTTCAGATGATTTCGTTTAAACACGTTCGATAATCGTTCGACCCATAAAAGCATTTTTTATTTCCAAAAAGTAAAAATTAGTTTCTATCTAGGTATGATTAAAGTCCGCCGGTAGACAGTCAAGCAACAACTGACGACCTTTCAAGTAAGGTATGCCGCTGCCCAGAAATATAATACGTAAAGTATAAATAGCGATCATAAAGTCACATTTCAAAATATTTCCATGGTGATAAACCAACGAGTATGTGCTTTCTAATTCTAATCTTTCAGTGGGTTGAAGGCTATGTTTCCCCACAACTTGCGCAATACCCGAAATTCCCGCGGGACTATCGAATCGGTTTTTCCAATGCTCGAATTTTTGCAGCTCGAGCAAATTTTCATAAGGCAGTGGGCGGTTTCCAACAAAGCTCATGCCATCGACTAAAATAGACCACAATTGGGGCACCTCAACCAACTGAGTTCGCTCGAGCCAGCGACCAATACCCGTGTAGACTTCACAACTAATGGGAATATCTAAATAGCCATCGCGCATGAATCTTTCTTGCAGGCGATATTTTTCTGACTTTGCATCTTTAACCATGGATCTAAACTTTAAAATTTTAATACTTTTATCAGGTTTAACAAAGCGGGACGAGCGATAAAATAATGGCGCGCCTTCTAATATTAAAATAAACGCCAGCACCAGTAGTAGTAATGGTGATAATAAAAGTAATAATGTAGCTGCCATGAGCACATCAATTGCCTTTTTAGCTGCCATTTGGATTTTCATTATATATCTCCGCATACGAATTAAAAAAGAATGTTATTCGATCGAAAATCGTCTATCAAGTCATTTAGTGGTTCAAGTCCGCTTAGAGATCTAACTGCGCGGCGCATTGTCTAACGAACAGCGAATGAGGGCTAAATGCAAAAAAAAACAATCTTAGTCACCGGTGCTAGTGGTTTTGTTGGATCCCATTTTATCAAAAATTATAGCAACGAATATAACCTGATCGCCATTTCGCTGAAAGAAACTTCAATCGAGCAGCTGCAGCTTGATGGCGTTGACACGGTTTTGCATTTAGCGGGAATTTCGCAACAATCGAAGTCAATTAATTCTGAAAAGTATCGTGAAGTGAACGCCAAGATGACGGAAAAATTAGCGTTGAAGTGCCGG
>JACMNA010000150.1 GCA_014378765.1 Bdellovibrio sp.
ATCTCTATTCGTCATTTCGCGCGCGCAAGGTGACATTTTCACTAAAAAACTGGCAGTCTTTTTATTACTAGGCTTTCCAATCTTTATATTAGGGGCCATGGTCATGCACTCACTCTTTTTTTATTATGCCGCCCTAATTTATTACATTTTAGTGCATAGCCTAGATAAGATGTGGCACACTATGCGTCGTGAACCACGATAAATCACAAAATAATATGACAGAAAATAAACTCGAATTTTTTTACTATATTAACTATCTTCGAGCTTTAGCGATATTGATGGTTGTTTTTACCCACTTAAATGGTTTGAGCGCCTATCTTCGCCCGGCCGACTTTCAGTTCTGGGGCCAGATTAACGATATTATCACCGCTGGCAAACATGGCGTAAGCTTATTCTTTGTGGTTTCAGCCTACACGCTCTGCCGCTCGCTTTTTCTGCGTTCTCAAGAAAGCCATTCTCGATTAAAATATTTTATTCGGCGCTATTTTCGGATTGCACCAGCCTACTACCTTATTTTATTAATTATTTTTTTTAGTGTGGGCGAAGCTATCCCCGATAATTTTTATTTATCATCTACACTGTCATGGCAAAGTTTACTAATGCATTTCAGCTTTTTAAATGGTTTAACCCCCGCTCACATTAATAATTTTCTTGGCGTAGAATGGTCGGTTGCGGCTGAATTTTTATTTTATTTATTACTGCCAGCGTATTTCTTTTTTATTTTGAGACAGCGTCGCCTTTTTCAGGCTCTGACTTTAATTTTAACATACTTTGCAGCAGTTGTCTTAGCGTGTTGGCTGTATTTAAATTTAAAAACTTTGACTCAGTTGGGTGGAAGTTTTCATACGATATTAATTGTTCGGTGGTGTTACTTTTTCATTGGCTCGCACTTCCACGAGTTTACGTTAGGAGTCGTGGCGTGGTTCATTCTTGATTACTGGAAATTTACATTTAATCAATTCTTCGTTAAAATTTTATTTTATTTGATGCCCTTAATTTATATTGTAGCTGCATACGCTGAGGTCGAATACTGGAGTGGATACTATTCTGGCCTGATACAAATCGGTTTTTGGGGGCTATATTTTCTGCTCTTACTTATAACCTTTAATCAGCGACCTCCAAAACTAAATCGGTTTTTTAATAAAATAGGCGAACTCAGCTTTTCAATATATCTTGTGCACTTTCCAATTTTTTATTATTTTTCACAGATATTCTACTTCGAAGGAATAAGTGAAATTAAAATTTTAAATGCCGCTATCTTTATCGTAACAACCTTAAGTGCCACAGTTGCGTGCTCTTTCTTTCTTTACCACATAGTTGAAAGATTCGGCATCAATTGCGGACAGCGGCTAACTGAGTTCTTCGATAAATAATGAAAAGACAATAGGTACCAGCTATGCAACTCAGAATAAATTGTTCGCTTAGTGAAGCGCTTTGGTTATTAAAGTAGTGAATAATCAGAAGTGGTAATGCAAAAATGAAAACTTTGAGTAGATTTAAATAGTTTATTTTAACGTTAAGAACGCGTTTAACGACGACTACATTAAAAACCAAAGTTAAAAGTCCGACGCCCACTAAGCAGAGGCAAATATTGAAAATATCTAATAAACCAAAGTTACGCAGCACTGCTAACAAAAATACTAGTAATAACGACCCAAATAAATACGGCGCAATGGTGTTCTGAGTTTTCTTCTCAGCGTGAGATGCTAAATACGCAACATTTGACATCTGCCTAAATAATTCAATGAAAGCGCCCATCAAAACAAATAGTGTTACATGGTGAAACTTTTCCGCCGTGAGTAAGCGCACTAAAAAAGGCGCCGTAGCCATCGTAAGAAAACAAAAAGGTATGTAAATGATAGCAGTGTTATCCCACAGTTTTTGCCATGCTGCTTGCCGATCATTTAAAGTTGAATGAGCAATCTTAGCATAAAAGGCCGGATAATAATATTGAGTTGTCAGTGCCTCAATCAGTGCCGCTACGCTGGCCGCAAGCCCCAGTGCTACGCCCAGAGTTGCTAATGCTTCGACGCCAATATATTTTTCTATATACAGACGGTAACCTTGATTCATAAACCACATAAATAATGTCGCAAGTGCAACCGGATAGCAAAATATTAAAGTGTTTTTATTAAAAAGTGAAAATGAACTTGTTTGGTTAATTTCGCTTTGCGGAAAATATTTTTTATAAACAAATATTCCGAGTACCAGCGAAAGAATTTGCCCGGCCAATAGACCTGATAGCCAACTTAGGCCGGTTGGTTGTAGCCAAGTTACAGCTACTACCGCCATGCCTAGCCCTAAAATTTGCGATATCACATTCAACATTACGAATTGTTTTTGGAATTCAAATAAATTAAAAAATGAAATCAAAGTCTGAAACCAGGTGCTAAAAAATATATAGATGCCAACATAAATCAACAGCGGTTCGGCTTGAATAGTTAGTCCTACTTTCAAAAAATATCTAGCCGCCCCTAACAGCGGAACACTACAAACTGCAATAAATAAGAAATACATATTTACATTTTTAACCATGGCCTGCAATTGACCTTGTTTTTGCCATTCATGAATATGGCGATTCACAAACATGCCGATCGGGTTAATTAAAACTAAACTAAACCATAAAATCATCGAATTAATAATGTACTGGTTGCCCACTTCCGTTTGGCTCAGTAATTCAGTCATCAGGCGAATGGTTAAAATTGAAATTACCGCTTGAGTAAGCCGCCCGGTAAATAAAAATATTAAATTTTTATTTACCCTAATCATGTAATAATATTTCCGGCCACCGACTGCGCATTGGCGGCCGGTTCGAACTGTCGATGCGCTTCACTTACCAAGTACGCGCTGATGGCCGCTAGGCGTTGGTCGTATTCACTCGCGCTCATGGCTTTTAAATAAAAATAGAGGTCTTCGTATGAGCGAAAGGCCGTTCGGTCGATGAAGCAATTGGCCGGAATAAAGTTTTTTATATTCGGGGCTCCCCAGTAAATTGGAATGCAACCCGCGCTTAACGAATCAAAAATTTTTTCGGTCACATATCCGGGAATTCCGTAAGCATTTTCATAGCAAATTGAAAATCTATAATTTTTTAGCACTAATAACTTATCTCGGACGGAACCACGGTACGAAGGCCATTTTTCGCTAAACTTTTTTCGTAATGGCGGTATGCGGTTAAATACTTTCGCTAATAGCGGGGTTGTAAATTTATGCAGATCCCAGCCCATTCCGTAAAATTCAAAATCTTCTGGATGGTATTTTTCAAACCAACGTATTGCCTCAATCCGTTTTGAATATAATTCGAACGGATGATCCACAGATTTATTGCCCGCAATTAAAGTGCAGAATTTTGTTTTTGCGGCAAAGGGTACAGAGCAAGTAGGCCCCGAATGCGTAAAATTAAATTTAAAATAACGTCGTTGATCGACGTACTCATCATTCCAGGTGAATATTTTTTGAAAATGCTGATGATTTTGTTTGTTCCAATTGTCAGGCCTAATTAATTCGCTTTCAAACAGCAGCAAATACGATCTGTATTTATCAAGCGGCAAATCTTCGGGCATTTCATTGTAAACGACGTAATCAGAATTCTTAATCGGATGCACATCTTGGGTGCGTAGGTCGACTCCCCGATTGAAAAATTCAGATTTCAATTCATGAAAAAATTTTAGACAATTGTCACGATTCAGAAGACTTAAAGGATTAAAAATCTGATCATTCTGATAAGGCTTTTGAACCACTAAAGTTGCTTTTTTCATAATTGATTTAAAACGTCTTTCAATCGGTGCAAGTAAGTGTGGGCCTCGCGCGCTTTCGCGATGCCTTTTAGTTTGATCAATTCTCGTTCAGAGTCATTAGCTAAATAATGCTTAGCCAGCAGTATTGCTTCATCAACATTTGAGTAGCAGATTAACTCTGAACCTAAGGTGAAATATTTTTCAATGGTCGGTACATAATCAGTTAATTGAAAACCTCCGTAATAAGGAATTTCAAAATTTCGTGCTTTAATCTGGCTTGTGCCTTTTTTACTTTTCATTGCGACGATTGCATTTTTATAATTGTGAGTTAAATACCTCAGGTCAAAATTCACGCTATTACTTAAGTTAAGATTAATTTTACTGTTTCGAAATATTTCAACCATTCGATTTAAAGGCACCGTTCCATTGGGCCAACCGAAGCCGAAGGTCGCGACCTGAAGCCCCGTCTTTTTAAATTCAGAGATAAACCAGCGTCGTACCGAATGCGATCCGCCAATGAATGAAATATCAAATTCATAGCTATGATCTGCCGCCGTTGGTTGAACTGGCACATTAAGGGCCGCCCACTGGCTTAAGATGACATTTTTTATTCCAAGCGCACGATATTTGGGTATCGCAAAATAATCGGTCGTAATACAATACGTAAAATGCGGCGCATACTTTGTAGTCAATTGATCAAACCGCCACTGATCATCCCCAAACCAATTGATAGTTTTGGTTTGCGCACTTAACGTTACAATTGTTTCAAGGTTAAACTGCTCAGCGAATAAATTAAAAAAGATCAAATCCGGCCTTAGCCTACCCGCAGCTTCAAGCAGCGCCGTTTGCAAAGCCGGCTTCGACTCAAGCGTTAAATAATCATCGTAATAAAAACAGTTCACATCGTGGCCCAGAGTTTTAAAAACCTGATGAAAGCCTAATTCGCCGATGGTATTGGGTCCGCGGTGTTTCATGCCATAATCATACTGCAAATCGACGTAAAGAATCTTCACGTTACTGATCCAAACTGACTTTGATACCCTCGTCGACAAAAGTTCTTAATTTTTTAATTTGGTCGGTCATTGGCACCTGGTGGTTACCAACGAAAAATCCGTGCTGATCTATGCGATCAGCGTTTTTTAATTGGCCGTGAATTTCATAATCAAACCATTTCACCACTTCGTTCTTAGCAAAATTTCCGGTAACGATAGGCCTGCATTCAACACCCGCCTTGGTTAAATGGTCAATTAACTTAAGTCGATTCACCTTAGACTCTGGTCTAACCACGAAGCTAAAACCGAACCAGCTGCTTTCACCCATTTCTTTTTGAATGATAAGCTCTGGATGATTTCTAAACATTTCAACGAAAGTTTCGGCGTTTTGTCTGCGGACTTTGACAAAACTTGGTAATTTTTTTATTTGCTCTTGCCCGATGGCCCCGCTCATTTCAAGCGGCCTTACGTTGTAACCTGGTAGTACAAATTTAAAACTTTCAACAAATGCATTATCGCTTTTAGTACCGGTGACTAAATTTTCTTTCGGTAAATTGCGGGTCCAACCGTGCGCGCGTAAGCATAATAAAATATGATACAGTTCCTCGTCGTTGGTCGTGACGAAGCCACCTTCCATCGTTGAGATATGATGACTAAAGAAACTGCTAAATGTTCCCATTGAACCAAAGGTACCCGCCTGTTTTCCAGCGAAAAGGGCGCCCAATGATTCACAATTATCTTCAATCAACTCAATATTTTTACCATGAGTTAATTCTTGAATCCGTTTGAAATCATTCGGGTTTCCTAGAAGATTCACGGCCATAATTGCCCGCGTTTTCGGAGTGATTGCGCCCTCTAAGGCTTTTAGGTCAAAGTTAAGGGTTTCTAAATCAACATCAACAAACTTAAGCTTTAGACCGTACTGATAAAGCGGATAATAAGTAGTGCTCCACGAAACGGCCGGCACAATCACTTCATCGCCACGTTTGAGCGGATTATTTTTTCGATAAAACAACGCGGCAACCATGATCAGATTCGCGGTCGAGCCCGAGCTTACCATCACGCAGTATTTACTTTTTAAATACTGTGCAAATTGTTTTTCACAGTCGGCCACATGTAGGCCCATCGTGTACATTCCGGTTTTAATGACTTTTTGAATAGCTTCAACTTCAAGGTGATCCCAACTAGAAGTTGCTAATGGATAAAAAGAACTCATGATGCTAATCCCCTTATATGTCTAGACGGGCAATTTTTTTATGTAAACCGTGCTTAATTTCTTGTTCGGCGACCAGTAAATCTGATTGAACCATTTCTTTCACTAGCTCAGCAAAAGTGATTTTCGGCACCCATCCTAATTTTTCTTTAGCCTTCGTCGCATCCCCTAAAAGAGTTTCAACTTCGGCCGGGCGGAAATAACGAGGATCCACGGCGACAATACATTTTCCGGTCGCATCGTAGCCTTTCTCGTCAACGCCTTTGCCTTTCCAGGTAATTTTTATTCCTAACTCAGCTGCGGCAATATTCACAAAATCACGTACACTTTTTTGCTGGTTGGTAGCGATTACGAAATCTTCTGGTACTTCTTGCTGTAACATCATCCACTGCATGACCACGTAATCTTTCGCGTGACCCCAGTCGCGGAGTGAATCCATATTTCCTAAGAAAAGACACTCTTGCGTACCCAGCTTAATACGAACTAAGGCGCGCGTGATTTTTCTGGTCACGAAGGTTTCGCCGCGTAACGGGCTTTCGTGGTTAAATAGAATTCCGTTACACGCGTAAATACCGTAGGCCTCACGGTAATTGACCGTGATCCAGTAGGCGTAAAGTTTTGCCACCGCGTAAGGGCTGCGGGGATAAAAAGGTGTGGTTTCTTTTTGCGGAATTTCTTGCACTAAACCATAAAGCTCAGACGTTGAAGCTTGGTAGTATTTTGTTTTTTTAGTTAAGCCTAAAATACGAATGGCTTCTAGAATGCGAAGCGCGCCTAGACCATCACTATTGGCCGTGTACTCGGGCTCTTCAAACGAAACGGCTACGTGACTTTGCGCCGCTAAGTTATAAATTTCGTCCGGTTGCACAAGTTGAATAATGCGCAGTAAAGAAGATGAATCAGTCATATCACCGTGATGAAGAATTAACTTTTGATCTGGCAGATGGGGATCTTTAAATAAGTGGTCAATCCGGTCAGTATTAAAAAGCGAGGTGCGGCGTTTCATGCCGTGCACTTCGTAATTTTTCGATAAAAGAAATTCTGCTAAGTACGCGCCATCTTGTCCTGTCACGCCGGTGATGAGGGCTTTTTTCAAAGTAACTCCTGTTCAAGAATGTAAATAGTGAAGATAAACGCCAACTTACCGAGATTCAATAATGCAATAGGCCAAATATCGCTTTATTTCCACTGCGTTTTTGAGAAAAATCGTAAACTCGAGTAGGTTCTTTTTTGATATGAAAATTTCCATTTTTGGTGCGGGCCCCGTTGGTCTTATTACCTCATTATGCTTTGCTGAAGCCGGCCACCAAGTGGTTTGCGTAGATGTTGATCAGTCAAAAATCGATCGACTCAAGAATGCGGAAGCCCCTTTTTATGAGCCTGGACTGCCTGAGCTTCTTAAGCGACAAATCGAAATGGAGCGCATTACTTTTACAGTGGATGCACAAGTGGCCATCACGCACGCAGACCTTATTTTTTTAGCGGTCAATACTCCAACGATTAATTCACACTGCGATTTAGGTTCCATTGAAACCGCGATCGAACAGATCATAGCCGATCAAAGCCGTGCGCGGACTATCCTGATTAAATCCACAGTGCCTCCGGGAACGCATTTAAAATATAAAGAAAAATACCAACGTTACTCGGTGAAGTTTATATCAAACCCAGAATTTATTCGTGAGGGTCACGCAATTAGCGACGTCAGAAACCCAGACCGAATTGTGTTAGGGCTTAGCCAAGGCCAAGATATTGAGCTTATCAAAAATATTTATAGACCGTTCATTAAGTCAGACGAACAACTTATTTTGATGGATCCGACTTCAGCCGAACTTACTAAGTATGCGGCCAATATTATGCTAGCTTCGCGCATTTCTTTAATGAATGAAATTTCACGTTTGAGTGAACGAGTCGGCGCCGACATCGAAAGCGTTCGTCGTGGAGTTGGTTCAGACCACCGAATTGGATCTGAATTTTTGCGGGCCGGACTTGGTTACGGCGGGAGTTGCTTTCCGAAAGACACCGAAGCCCTGGTATCAATTGCAAAATCCTATGGCGAAGAATTTAATTTAACCCGAGCGGTCGCCGACGTTAACGTCACGCAGATACAAAGATTTGCGCAGAAAATAATTACGCACGCAAAAGAAAATAAATTAAATACTTTAAGTCTTTGGGGCGTCACATTTAAACCGCTGAGTAATGATTTACGTGAAGCGCCCGCTTTAAAAGTTATTTCCCGATTGCTTGAAAGCGGCTTGAAGTTACAGATTTTTGATCCGGTGGCAGGGTCCGATTTGGCGGGACTTTTTGGAAATAACCCATTAGTTACAATCTACCCAAATCAATATGAGTGTTTAAAAAACTCGGATGCACTTGTTATCATGACCGAATGGGATGAATTCGCTCGGCCCAATTTTGAGCATATGAAATTACTTTTGCGGACCGCAACTATTTTTGATGGACGCAATATTTATGATCCGATCGAGATGCGTAAACTTCAGTTTTCGTATTTCTCAATCGGACGGCCGCAATGAAAAACGTACTCATCACCGGCGCTGCCGGTTTTATCGGAAAAAAACTTTGCGAATTTTACTTAATTCAAAATTGGCAAGTTTACGGCCTTGATAATTTTTGCACCAGCGACGAAAAGTCGCTTGATTTTCATGAACTGAAATCGCACGAACAATTTCACTTTGAACGGTTCGATATAACCCACGACTGGGCAGGGTTGCAGACGAAGTTTCCCCGCTTTGATTTCGTTTTTCACTTAGCTTCGCCCGCTTCAGTTTTGCAGTACCAAAATTTAAGCCTAGAAACAATGTGGGCGAATTCTTGGGGACTTAAGAATGCCATCGCCCAGGCCGATCAATGCCAATGCCGACTTATTTTTACTTCGACCAGTGAAATTTACGGCAGCCCACAAGTTTCACCGCAAAGTGAAAACTACTGGGGTCACGTTAATTCGTTCGGCGAACGCAGTTGTTACGATGAAAGTAAGCGCTTCGGCGAAGCTCTCATTTACAGCTCGAATAAAAAGAATAAAACCCGTCATGGCGTCGTGCGAATTTTTAATACCTACGGGCCGGGCATGTTAGCGAATGACGGACGGGTTATCACTCAATTTATTTATCAGGCCCTTAAGCAAAAAGACTTAACCCTATACGGCGACGGCGCGCAGACCCGGTGCTTCTGCTATGTTGATGATTTAATCACGGGACTTGCACGCTATGCCGAAACGTCAATTACTGAACCCGTTAATTTGGGAAATGATGAAGAGATCACAATCCTAGATCTGGCAAAAAATATAATTGAACTTACCGGTTCGCGTTCACAAATTGTTTTTAAACTATTACCTGCTGATGACCCGCCCCAGCGCCGTCCGGATTTAGGGCGCGCGCGATCACAGTTAAATTTTGAAAATACGATTTCTTTACGGCAAGGGTTAGAGCAGATGATTGCATCCGTTAAGACTTCTCTGACTAGTTAATACGATTTTTTAAGTAATCTAAAAGATCATTCTTTAAATCAGGTCGGTCTAGCGCCACTTCGATATTGGCAATCAGGAAACCCAATTTATCGCCCGCATCGAAGCGACGCGTTTGAAAACTGTAGGCATTCATCGCGCTCCGCGCAGCCAGCATATTCATGGCATCGCTTAATTGAATTTCGCCATTTTTACCGGGCGCAATATTTTCTAGATCTTTAAAGATCTCTGCATTAAAAACGTATCGCCCGGGCAAAGCCCAAAGCGATGGCGCAAGTTCAGCTTTAGGTTTTTCAACCACGCCCAAAACTTTTTTTCCATTGCTTAAATCCGCAATACTATTTTCACCAACGTTCACAATTCCGTACTTTGATACATCTTTTTTCTCGACCGGTAATACCCAAACCGAGCTTGCACCCGTCTGCGCGTACTTACCGGTTAAGAATGCCGTGACGTTCGGCTTATTATTTTCAGTTATTGTGATTTCATCACCCAGCAATACGGCAAAAGGTTCGCTACCAATTGCAGGCTTTGCGCAGTAAATGGCGTGACCTAGCCCTAAAGCGCTTTTTTGGCGAATTGAAATTATATTCACTTTTGACCGAATTTCATTAAGTGATTCTAAAATTGATTCTTTGCCTTCTTTAACCAGCCGGTCTTCAACTTCATAAGAAATATCAAAAAAATCTTCAATGGAATGTTTGCCGCGACCGGCGATTAAAATAATGTCTTCGATGCCCGCGCGCATGGCCTCTTCAACCACGTAAAGAATCGTCGGCTTATCCACGATCGGAAGCATCTCTTTAGGAATTGTTTTCGTTGCCGGAAAAAATCTGGTGCCCAGGCCGGCCGCCGGTATGATTGCCTTAGTTACTTTTTTCATTAGCCAAACCGCCCTGTAATATAATTCTCGGTCTTTTGTTCTTTCGGATTCGTAAAAATTTGCGAGCTTTCACCGAACTCAATCATTTCGCCTAAGTACATAAACGATGTGTAATCGGCCGTTCGCGCCGCCTGATGAAGGTTGTGAGTCACCATGACAATAGTGACTGATTTCTTAAGCTCTGTAACCAATTCTTCAATGTGCGCCGTTGATATCGGATCTAACGCCGACGTGGGCTCATCAAGCAGTAAAATATCGGGCTCGGTCGCCAGCGCGCGTGCAATGCAAAGACGCTGTTGTTGCCCGCCCGAAAGCGAGGTGGCGCTCGAATTAAGCCGATCTGAAACTTCATTCCACAAACTGGCTTTCTTAAGCGAGTCTTCGATTTTCTCATCAATAAAAGATTTTTTCTTTACGCCCCGAACGCGCAAGCCGTAGGCGATATTTTCGTATATCGACTTTGGAAATGGATTTGGCTTTTGAAAGACCATTCCAATTTTCATTCTAACTTCAATCGGATCAATCTCATCCGATAAAATATTAAGTTCATCCGGAAATAAATTAATTTTACCATCGTACTGAATCGCACCGTATAGATCATGCATCCGATTAAAACAGCGCAGTAAAGTGGTTTTACCGCAACCCGACGGGCCAATGAGCGCCGTGATACGATTTTCGTAGATCGGTAAACTTACGCCGTTAAGAATTCTTTTATCGGTGTAGCTAAAATTCAGATTAACCACTTCTGCTTTTTTTACCATGGGCCTATTTCACATTCTGCGAATATCATTCGCGTTACCACTTATATTTCTTTCTAAAAAGATATCGAATATAAATCGCGGTGCCATTTAAAAATAAAGTCATCGTTAATAAAACTAAGCCAGCCGCCGCCGCATTGATATGAAACTCTTCTTGCGGTCGCGACACCCAGTTGAACATTTGAATTGGTAATACGGTGTAAGGGTCCATCGGCGAGCTTGGTAAGAAGGCAATAAAGGTTAAAGCCCCAACGGTGATCAGTGGCGCGGTTTCACCGATTGCGCGCGATAAGGCAATTACAACGCCGGTCATAATTCCGCCCGATGAATAAGGTAAAATATGATTGTGGATGGTTTGCCATTTGGTTGCACCCAGCGAGTAAGAAGCTTCGCGAATGTGCGAGGGTATTGTACGGATGGCTTCGCGAGTCGTCACAATAATAATTGGCAAAACTAAAAGACCCAAAGTCATTCCGGCCGTTAAAATACTTTGCCCTAAGTGCATCCGGTAAACAAAAAAGCCTAAGGCCATAAGCCCGTAGGTAATGGAAGGTATACCCGCCAGATTCAAAATATTGAGCTCGATCAACTTAGTCCAAATATTTTTCTTAGCGTATTCTTCTAAATAAACACCAGACGCAATCCCCAACGGTATGGCCATTAAGGATGTGACTAGCACTACACAAAAACTACCTACCCACGCCGAGTAAATTCCGGCCTTGTCGGGAAAGCGCGACGGAAATGAAAAGAAAAAACTTTGACTGATTCGGGGCCAGCCCGTCATCGCCATATCGGCAATTAAGCTTAAAAGAGTCAGCAGCGCAAACGCTAAAGTAATAAGACCCACAAACCAAAAAAACATATCTTGGCGTTTTAACTTTTCAATTTGAGTTTTTAAATTAATTTGCCGCGAGCTTGTAGAACTCATTTGTATTTGTTCTCCATGCGCGCCCGAATATTCTGCCCGATTAAATTAAAAGTTAGAGTTAATATAAGTAAAACTAAACCGGCCACATAAATTGTGCGATACCCAATTGAACCTTGCGGTAAATCACCCATACTAACTTGCACAATATAGGCGGTTAAAGTCTGAGTCGATTCAAGCGGATTCAGTGAAAGACGTGGTTGCAAGCCGGCCGCAATCGCCACGACCATCGTTTCACCGAGGGCCCTTGAAATTCCTAGTACGTAAGCCGAAGCAATACCCGAGAACGCCGCCGGCACAATTACATTAAACGAAGTTTGCAGCTTGGAGGCACCCATCGCAAGGCTACCCTCGCGTAAATGCAGGGGAACTGCCCGCATCGCATCTTCGGATAAACTGCTGATGTAGGGAATAATCATGATGCCCATGACTAAACCCGCACTTAACGCATTAAATGATTCAAGGCTTGGAATTATTTTTTGCAGTAAAGGCGTAATGAATAACAAAGCAAAGTAGCCGTACACCACCGTCGGCACGGCGGCTAAGAGTTCAAGTAAAGGCTTAAATATTTCTCGAGCGCGGTGCGAGCAGTATTCACTTAAAAATACGGCGGCTACCGTTCCTAACGGAATGGCAATTGTTAAAGCAATAGCGGTCGTTAAAAAAGTACCGCTCATTAAAGTTAATATGCCGTATTGAGGATTTTCGAATAAGGGCGTCCATTCACGATCTAAGATAAAATTCTTTAACGACACATCTTTAAAAAACGGTAGAGCTTCACTAATGAGGGTGTAGATAACCCCAAAAGTAATTAAAACTGAACTCAGCGCACACAAAAATAATGAAAGGCCAATGAGAGACTCTTTAAAGTTTCGTAAGCGACGCTTCAAACTTTGGGGCGTTGAAAATTCAGATCTGATGGCCATTACTTACGACCATAATCGTCTTGGTAGCGAATGATATCATCTTCGCCAAAATAAGTGCCGACTTGCACCTCGATAAATTCGACCGGTAAATTTGTGCGATTCAAAATACGGTGTTTACTTTGGCACGGAATATAGATGTGCTCGCCCTGTTTAACCGTATGCTCTTTATCGTCAAGCACGACCACCGCTTCACCCTTTACGATGACCCAGTGTTCGGCGCGCTTGGCATGTGACTGGTAAGAAATTTTTTGCCCCGGATCAACGCGAATAATTTTTGATTTGTAATAATCTTCATCGCGCAGCACCTCAAAGCGACCCCACGGTCGATTTTCAAAGACGTGCTCAGTAACTAATTTTGAATCTTCAACCTTAAGCGTGTCGACCAAATCTTTCACTTTTTGCGAATGCCCTTTTTTACAGATCAGCAACGCATCGGCCGTATCGACAACGATCAGATCATCGGCGCCAATGAGGCCATACTTTTTTTTCTGCTTTGAAAACACTGAATTGCCTTTGGCCGTAATTTGTACGGGGCGTTTTTTTAAACTTTTTTCGTCGTAAGAATAAGCTTCGGTCACTTCGACTAAAGCATCCCACGAACCCACATCACTCCAACCCACATCGCAAGGTACGCAGCGCAGTTCATCCGACGTTAACTTTTCGATGATCGCGTAATCGATCGAAATATTTTTTATGTTTTGATAAATCTGGTCTAAATTACTTAAATCATTTTTAAGCGCCGAGATTAGATCCCACATTTCAGGTTCGTGCTGTTTAAAAAGCGAGATCATTTTTGAAACCGGAAAAATAAAAATGCCAGCGTTCCAAAAATAATGACCATCGGCCACAAAGGTCTGGGCTATTTCTAATGTGGGTTTTTCGTGAAAGCAGAGAACCTCGGTAGCTTTTTGCGTATCGATGGCGCGCTCTTTAACTTGAATGTAACCAAAACCCGTCTCGGGGCTTCGGGGTTTTATTCCTAAAGTCACAACATAGCCTTCGTGGGCGGATTGTGCGGCCGCCTTCAGTGCCATTTCGAATTCTTTTTCCTTTAAGATAAGACTATCCGATGGAAACACACCCACAACTTCTTTTTCTAGGCCTTCCATTTCTAAGTAACGGCATCCTAACGCCACGGCCGCGGCAGTATTACGACTGACCGGTTCGTAGATTACTTTTTGAATATTTAATTTGTTTTGAATAATATCACGCTCTGTCATGTCTTTAAGTTTTTGCGACGTGATTAAAAGACCGGCCCCGTATTTTTGCAAACGTTCGA
>JACMNA010000151.1 GCA_014378765.1 Bdellovibrio sp.
AAGAATTAAAATTTAAACCCGGACAAATTATTAAAGTTGAAAGCGTGCTGTTAACTTTAGATGGCGCGGGCACAAGTGCCTCAGCACCGACTACTCCAGCGCAAGCGGCTAAGACTTCTGCTCCCCTACCAGCGGCGCAAAGTGCGGCTCCGGCCGCTTCAAACGGCGCGGGTAAAATGGTCGACGTCAAACTTCCGGAACTTGGTGAAGGCGTTACCGAGGGTGAATTAGTGAAATGGACCGTCAACATCGGCGACACCGTGAAAGCCGATCAAACGGTTGCCGAAATCATGACCGACAAAGCAACGGTCGAAGTTCCGTCACCTTACGCGGGCACCGTGAAAGAATTAAAATTTAAAAAAGGTGATGTAATCAAAGTTGAAAATGTACTTCTGACTTTATCAACTTCGGGCGGTGCAAGCGCAAGCGCATCAGGCCCAGCCGCAACGTCGTCAGCAGTGGCCGCGTCGGCGCATAGCGCGGTTACTAGCAATGCACCCAATCAGGCTTATACCAAAACTTCTTCACAGGCACCCGCGGCAATGCAAGCCACAAATGGCGGAATATTTCCACCCGTTGCCGATTCAAAAGTTTTAGCTACGCCCGCAACTAGAAGATTGGCCCGTGAAATGGGAGTCGACTTGAACCAAATGACAGGTTCTGGCTTAGCCGGCCGCGTGACCCGTGACGATGTCATCGGTTCAAAAGGTGGCGCTAATGTATCATCTTCGAATGGCGCGGGCGCAACTTCAGCGGGCGCACCATCAATGAATTTTCCGAAACCAGCATTCAATTCAACAAATGCGGCGATGGAAGAGCGCGTAGATTTAATTGGCATCAGAAAAAAGATCGCGCAGAATTTGCAAATGTCGAAATCAATCATTCCTCATTTTACATTGATGGATGAAGCCGACGTTACCCAGTTAGTTCAGCTGCGCGAATCATTAAAAGAATTCGCCGAAAAGAATGGTACTAAAATTACTTACCTTCCATTCGTCGTCAAAGCTTTGATTGCGACCATTCGTGAATATCCGCAGTTCAATGCTTCTATTGATGATGCGGCTTCGCAAATTGTTTACAAAAAATATTTCAACATTGGTTTTGCGGCCGATACTCCAAATGGATTAGTAGTTCCGGTTATTAAAAATGCTGATCAAAAATCAATTTTAGAAATATCAAAAGAAATTATCGATCTTTCAAAACGCGCCCGTGACGGAAAGTTGAAACTCGACGAAATGAAGGGGGCATCGATTACCATCACGAACATTGGCTCGGTAGGCGGCACGTACGCCACCCCGATTATCAATCACCCCGAAGTGGCGATTTTGGGAATGTACAAAATTTCTGACAAACCGATTTTAAAAGATGGCAAATTAGAGTTCATTAAATCGATGAACTACACCGTTACGTGTGATCACCGATTAATCGATGGCGCGGTTGCAGCAAACTTTTTAAAATCTTTCTTTCAGAAAATTCAGAACCCTGGCGTGCTGATGATCGGAATGAGCTAATGCAAAATTTTGACGTAGTTGTTATTGGTTCAGGTCCCGGTGGTTACGTGGCGGCAATTCGCTCGGCGCAATTGGGTTTTAAAACGGCCATCGTTGAGCGCGAGGCCTTGGGTGGTGTGTGCTTGAATGTGGGCTGCATTCCATCGAAAGCCATGATTACGGCCACTCACCTTTTACATAAAGCGCAGCACGATTTTAAGACAATGGGCCTTAATATTAAAGGTGGCATCGACGTCGACATGAAGACTTTAGTGAAGTGGAAGCAATCGGTCTGCGATAAAATGTCGGGCGGCGTGAATCAGTTATTAAAAGGTAATACTGTGACCGTATTAAAAGGTCATGCCGAATTTAAAACCGCGAAAGAAATTACAATTAAATCAGCCGCCGGCACCGAGTCGGCGCAAGGAAAATACTTTATCGTTGCGACCGGGTCGCGTCCGATTGAAATTAGTGGTTTTCCGTTTGATGAAAAAGATATTTGCTCTTCAACCGGGGCGTTGGCGTTTGATGAAATTCCGAAACGAGTGGTGGTGATTGGTGGCGGTTACATTGGCTTAGAGATTTCTTCTTACTTAAAAAAATTAGGCAGCGAAGTGACCATCATTGAAGCGCAGGCTTCATTGTTAGCTGGCGTAGTTGACCCTGAGTGCGCACAAGTTGTAACCCGCAAAGCTGAAAAAGCCGGAATTAAAATTTTTTACGGCGCTAAAGCTAAAGGGCAGAAAAAAGTTTCTGGCGGCTATGAAGTTACGTACGAACTAAACGGTAAAGATGAAAAAGTAGTGGCCGATAAAATTTTAGTAACCGTGGGGCGCCGACCGAATGGGGATCAATCTAATTTAAAAGCGGCCGGCATCGCGGTTGATGAACGTGGATTCATAACAGTCGATGCCCAGCGCCGAACTAACGTTCAACATATTTTTGCGATTGGTGATGTCTGCGGGCAACCGATGTTAGCACACAAAGCTTCACATGAAGGCGTGATGGTTCCTGAAATTATTTCGGGCATTAATCGCGTTTACGACGCGAAGACGGTTCCGGCGGTTGTATTTACCGACCCCGAAATTGCGGCGGCCGGTATGACCGAAGCCGAATGCAAAACGAAGGGTTACAACGATCTATTGATTGCTAAATTTCCATTTGCCGCAAACGGCCGTGCGGTCAGCATGAGCGAGACCGAAGGTTTTGTAAAAATGATCGCTGATAAAAAAACACATGTGCTGCTTGGCGTACATATCGTTGGGCCCGAAGCATCGAATTTAATTTCTGAAGCCGTACTAGCAATCGAGATGGGCGCGCGCATCGAAGATGTCGCTTTATCAATCCATCCGCATCCGACGCTTGGTGAAACTATGATGGAAGCCGCCGAGGCGACGTTAGGTCACGCGATCCACATTATTCAAAAGCCTTTAGGCGCAGCTAATAAAGCAGCTCACGCGTAGTCATGATTCTTTTTGAAGATTGGGGCTTGATCGATTACGAAAGCGCCTTGAAAAAACAAATTGAATACGTTGAAATTGTCGCCGCGAATGAAGCCCATCCCGGCTTTTTAATTTTTTGCACTCACCCGGCCGTTGTTACTTTAGGTCGGCAAACGAAGCCTGAGGATGTTTTTGCATGGAAGGGCCCGGTTATTGAAATTTCTCGTGGGGGCCGCGCGACCTATCACGGACCGTCGCAACTTGTGGCCTACCCGATTCTTAATTTAAAAAATTCGCGCGCAGGTCGGGGCCCCCAAGAAGTTCGCGGCTACTTGCGAGATTTCGAAAAAGCCATCGTTGAAACGCTGAAAGAGTTTGGCATAGATGCGATCGGAAAAACGCCGCAAAAAGTTCCGGGCGAAATCGCCGAATCCGACGAAACCGGCGTTTGGGTGGGCACACGCAAAATTGCTTCCCTTGGTATTGCGGTAAAAAAGTGGGTTTGCTTTCACGGTGCAGCGATTAACTTATTTCAAGACGCCGAAGCTTTTCAAGGAATGAACCCCTGCGGATTTAAATCAAGCACCATGGTAAGCTTAGAGGAGTTGTTGGGGCAGCCACCCCCATTAGAAAAATTCAAAGAAACTTTAAGAAAACATTGCAGCCAATTTCTTTAAACTTATTTAACAGGCTCCGAAAAAATATTTTGAAGTGAATTATGCAACGACTCCAAAATAATTTGCTCTTGGTTACTATCAATCTTTGGAAAATCCGGACATTTTACTTCGGAAGCAATTCGGTCCAGAATTCCAGCTAGGCGCAAACCACCTTTAAAAAGCTGTAACTCGACAAGTGGTAAATAGGAAGCGGCTTCGGCCGCAGTAAAAACTGGAATTTTTGTTTCATCGATCACGCTGCCCGGCGCCGGAAGCTTGTCGTTATCTTGATCAACGTACCATTGGCAATAAGGTCGGTTTTTATACTCTTCGCCCTTCTTTGTTGGCTGGCCCGCAGAGGCCACCTCGGGGTAAATGGTTTCGCGCAAGGTTGCTGCTTCCAGCAACCAGTCGTTAATTGAAGTTTTATTGTATTCACGTTTGGCCTCGGCCGTTAAAAGCTCAGGGTGTTTTGCAGTTAAAGCTTTTAAAAAATCGCCAAAGTATTTCGGTGGCTTTACGTTATTGGCTGCATCTCCAAAAGATTCACGAACTTCATCAACTAAAGTTTCGTCCCAAAAAGCATGTAGCGTGTTTCGTTGAACGAAACTGGTCGGAGTTTTTTTCCACTGAATCTGGCAAGCATTGCCGCCGCGGTCGTAACCATTACCAACGTGCAACGGCTGATGGATATCTCCAGCCACGTGAATAAGGTAGCGTAAAGCAATAATTTTTTCTTCGCGCGTAGCCTGACAATTTTTAATAACGTCACCGGCGTGCGCCAAAATTGAATGGCAATCTTTAGCAATATTTTTTGGTTTCGTCACATAAGTATAACCGACCGGAATTTCACAAAAATGATATCCAGAAAAATCATGCGAGGCCGATCCGAGCTTAGCGGAATCAGTTTTAGTACCGAAACGATAATCGTCGCGAACGAGGTCAGGCCAGATTGCCGCCGTGCTGACCGGTTCTACGCCCAAAATTCCGCGCACCATATTTACGGCCGCGGTCGACATCGTTTGCTCGGCGATCCCGCCAACTAACTTGTGACCCATGTCACCCCAAGCCCATACATGTGAACTCATTAATAAGGTTATTCCAAGGCTGATTAGAATTTTCATGTACGCTCCAATGAGTATTTATTTCAGCTAAAGAAATCGAGTTTATAAGTTTTAATTCTAGAAGTCGATTTTGAAAATCTGTGCATGAAGAGTCGTGTAATATCATCTTGGTTGTCAAAAGATTAGACGCAACCGTTAAGGCTTTTATTTTGCCGGCATTAGCTTTTTTAAAGTGAATATAAACCGCGTGTTAACATGATCACCGTCATAGTACAGGTCACCTTCATGATTCTGGATGATTTGCTTTGATAAGCTTAGCCCTAGTCCGGTGCCGTGACCCATTGCTTTGGTGGTAAAAAACGGGCGCATCATTTTTTCGCTGACATCTTTAGTAATGCGTGGCCCAGAATCTATAATTTCAATTAGGTAAGCCGCTTCAGAACAGCTTAGCACGACTTGCACCCAGCGATTGGTTTGAGTTTTGACGGCATCAAAAGAATTATTTAGTAAATTAACTAAAACCTGAACTATTTCAGAACTGCGGGCATTAACGATATGACTGCGATCACAAACGTCATTATTAATCACTTCAATCTTTATAAAATTAGAACGAAAGCGTTCGGTTGAAATTTCTAAAGCCTCATCGATTAAATCCAATAGTGGAATTTCTTCGTAAGGATCTTGTTCTGAGTTACGCGAAGCCGTTTTTAAAGATTTAATAATACGATCAATTCGCTGACTATTTTTTTCAATCAGTTGTAAATCGCTAATAATTTTATCTCGATCGGGATTGTCAACCCCAACCTTGGCTTGCAACATATGAGACTTTGCTTGAATAATCATAAGCGGATTATTAACTTCGTGAGCCATTTCGGCGGCCATCTCACCTAGTGATGCCATCTTTGATTGTTCAACCATTGATCTTTGAATGGCCTTCATTTGTACTAGACTTGTGCCCGAACACCCATAAAAAATATCGCTGTTTGACGGACCGGTCTTTACCGCAAAGACTTTTACTAAGACCGGAATTTCGGCCTTAGTCTTCGGGTTAATTGCAGTGACTTCACCCTCCCAGCGATCGAAAGCCTTGAGCCGAGGCACAATATTTTCATCTATAACAAATTTGTCGTCTGGCGAAAGATAATCAGCAAAATATTTTTTCGAACCGATCTCTATTCCAAATACATCTTGGCCGGTTTTATTCACGTACAGTGGAACACCTTTTTGATTGGCAAAACCAAAAAAGTCGACTGAAGAATCGATTAACGAAATCATCAAACGAAATCTTGAATCAGAATTATTTTTTTCAGTAATGTCGCGAACACTGGCGACGATAACTTTTTCATCGCCCGAAAACATAAAAGTATTTTTTTTTACCAATACGTCTCGAACCGCTCCATTTGCGTCGATAATCTTTTCTTCTTGCTCGATCTGTTCGTTAGACGCTAAAGCTTCATTATCGGTACGCCAGTGAAGTTCGGCGGACTCGGTCGGAAATAAGTCGTAATCATTTTTTCCGATTATGTCGGCCTTCGATTTTCCCAATAGTTTTTCAAGCGCCGCATTGGCAAAAATCCATTGATGTTGACTATTTTTAACCAATAATGGGTCAGGCATTGCATCCGTAACACTCGCTAAAAAATTTTTAGTTTGATTTAAATTAATTTGAAGTAATTTTTCATCACTGATGTCACGGCTAATTCCAACTAACCCGATGACTTCACCTTTATCATTTCGTATTTTATAACCTTGGGAGCGTATATATCTAATGGTCTTATTTGGCAGAATAATCCGAAAAGTTGAACTGACCTCGGCCTGATCTTGAATGGCTAACTCGAGATGACGAGTCATATCGGAACGATCATCTTCATGAATTAAATTTGATAAGGCATAAAAGTCGCCTTCAAGAATTTTATCGTCTAACTGATAAAGCTTTTGTAGCCCCGTGTCCCACTTAATCAGCCCCGTCGCAACATTCAATTCCCAAAGACCAACCCCGGCCGCCTCAAGAGCTTTTTGATATTTCTCAAATAGCTCTTGCGATTGGTTCTTCATGCCTCTTTGACTCCCCAGCTCATCATAATGGTGGCCTCGCCTTTACAAACAATTTCGCCCGTGGTTTTTTTGGCGATCGTTTCGACGGTGCCTAAGCCGCGGGTTTTGTGTAATTTGGTTATATGCAATTCGAATACGATTTGATCGTCGATAAAAACGGGATTGGTAAATTTAAGCGTCTGCGCCAAATAAATTCCACCCGAGCCAATTTTTTCATTCAGCAACCTAGAAATCAGCGCACCCAAAATCATGCCGTGCGCGATTCTTTTTTTAAAGCGAGTTGTCGCGGCGTACGCATCATCTAAATGAATCGGATTAATATCGCCCGACATTTCCGAAAATTGTCGCACCATTTTATCGGTGACCTGAATGGTTTCAGTCGCTTTAAAGCCTACGTCATGAGTCGAAGCATCTACGGTCATAAGTCCTCTATAATATATTTGCGGCTAACTCGGCAAGCGCAGATCGTTCACCCTTAGTTAATGTGACGTGGGCGGCAATTTCTTGCCCTTTAAAACGCTCGACCGCGTGGGTTAATCCAGAATTTACCGAATCAACGTAAGGATTATCGATTTGATAAACGTCACCGGTTAAAACCACCTTGGTTCCGCTACCGGCACGAGTGACGATGGTTTTAATCTCATGCGGAGTTAAGTTCTGCGCTTCATCGACGATTAAGTACTGCTTTGGAATACTTCGGCCGCGAATATAGGTCAGCGGTTCGATGTTAAGCATGCCTTGATTAATAAGTTCCTGCGCGCGGCCCGCTGCTTTTTTATCGGCCCCCATTAAAAATTCAACGTTATCAAAAATGGGCTGCATCCACGGATTTAATTTTTGCTCGATATCACCCGGCAGATAACCAATATCACGACCCATCGGAAAAATCGGACGCGAAACTAGTAACCGTTGAAACCGACCTTCATCTAAGGTTTTAAAAAGCCCGGCCGCAATTGCCAGTAAAGTTTTACCAGTGCCGGCCTTTCCAACTAGCGACACCATCATGATTTCGTCATTTAATAGTGCGTCCAACGCAAAACTTTGCTCAACGTTACGAGCCGTAATTCCCCAAATACTATCGGGAGGGTTAATTAACGGAACAATGGCTTTGTCTTTCAGTGAATAGCGACCAATGGCCGAATGATTCGGGTTCGAAGAATCTTTTAAAATAATATACTGATTTCCGTATAATTTATTTTCTAAAACAACCTTTTTATCATTATAAAATTGTTCAATTTTTGCAGGACTAACTTCAATTTCTTGGTAACCCTCATAAAGGTCTTCTTGATTCACATCTGAATTATCGTAGTCGGTTGCAAAAATTCCGTAAACGTCGGCTTTAATGCGTAAGTTAATATCTTTAGAAATCAATTCTACTTTTGAACGCGGATGTTGTTTTTGCAAAGCTATCGCCGTACCCAATATTCGATTATCTGCCTTTGATGAATCGAGCTCTGTACCCAATCCCGAAAGGCCCATGTCGGTCGTGATGTATACGTAAGTTTCATGATTATCAATTTGCACGCCTTGGGCTAAACTGCCCTTGCCGCGAAGCACGTCAACAAAGCGACTAAATTGTCGAGCGTTGCGTCCATTCTCACCCTGGTCACGTTTAAATTTATCGACTTCTTCAATGACCGCAAAAGGAATGTGAATGTCAGCATCACCAAATTTTAATAAAGCAAACGCATCAAATAGAATAACATTTGTATCGATAACAACTTTGCGACGCTTCGTTTTAACTGTCAAAATGACCTCCGTGTTTGTCAAAAAAGCTTATAGCTAAAAGCAATAGGCTCTTAGCTAAATTCGACAATACGGCCGCGCTAAAGTCACTAAATTTGAGTGATAAAAAATATTAAGAAATTTTGGGCGCCATCAGATCACCTTCGTCTTTTTTTAAACCGGCGCTGACCGATTCAATAAAACGAACGAAATACTGTAGCGCAGCATCCGTTTCAGCTCCGCGCATGAACACCGAACCGTGGCGAATCACGCCTTCGCTGCGTTCATGCGTAACGTGCTTAACCTGAATCGTAATTGGAAAGTAAGTCTTTTGATTTAAATAAACGCGCATTGAAACTTGCTCGTCTAATTTGAATTCTCCATTTTCGGGCTCGATATCAAACGAGATACCTTCTTCGGAAATGTCGTAGATGGCAACTTTAAGAAGCCCTTTTTCAGGCAACACGACCATCGCGCTGACAAATTCAGTTAGAATGGTTCGCTTAATTTGGCGCCGTTCGTGAAACAGAATTTTTTGTTTTTGTTCTTCGTAACTAAGCACGTCGGTCGGCTCGGTAGAAAACGATTCTAGGGATGGCGCTAAAGTTTTAAGTCGCGGTGTTAGATCAATTAATTTTCCCATTGAGACCCCCGTCACAGACTCTTTATCGGTTGAAAAGCGTATAAACTTGATACCGTCTCACTTTGATTCATCAAAATCCAATCAGTGGTGCAATAAACGGCAGATCGCCGTTTTCAGCTTGAGCGCGGCCAAGGGCCAGACTATAAAGGGGCTCGTGAAGCGCATGACTTATTTTATTATTTTAAGTGTAATTATTCACCTGACGCTCAGGTCAGGCATCTTTACCTTGGCCAATCTGGTAGAAGTTAGAAAAAGAAACCCACTTACGGAAATTGTATTAGTCGAAAAAGAAGTCGAGCCCAAAAATAACGAAAGCCGTGAAAAGCCAATCATTAAACAACTAGATCCCGTCGATCAGGTCGACAACGATAATTCACTGGCCCGATTCGATTCTGAAAAAACCAGACGTGTGCGCGAAGAAACTCGTGCGCGGGAAATCGGCCTAACCCGTAATGCTAGTTTCAAAAGCAAAAATGGTAAAGCAATGCCCGCGAAGCCACCCGAAGAAAGCAGCGAAGTTCCCGAGTTTGCGCGGATGAGTAATTCGAATCCGCGTCAGCAAAACCCCCAAGCCGCAGCAATTAGCACTACTTTGCCCGGCGATATTAGATTTTCAGATGCTACAAACTTAAATACTGATGCAAATATTTATTATTCTTTTTACTCGCGAGTTGAAGAACTTTTTTATGTTCGGTGGTCTGAACGTTTGCATTACTATTGGGACCGAATCGATTTTAGCTTTAAAAAAAATCAGCTGAGCGGACGGACTTGGTCAACCGTGCTGGAAATATGGTTATCGGCTAGCGGCGAGTATCATTCAGCGCACATCTTAAAAGCCAGTGGATACAAACCGTTTGATGAAGCCGCCGTCTTTGCGTTTAAAGACGCCCGGTTTTTTCCAAATCCCCCACGGGCCAAAGTCGAGCCCGACGGTTTTATTCGTCTTAGGTATAGATTAAGTGTTCCAGTGGCGCCATTTCAATAGGCTCAAGCTAGAATAGAAGAGTGAAAACACTTAAGCTCAAAATCATCCTTAGTTCGTTATTTATTTTTCTTTTTCACTCTTCGGCCTTCGCGCTTTTGACCGAGCTTGGTTTGAGTTATAGTTATCAAAAGAAAACTTTTAACGCGACTAATTACTACCAGTCCGATTCAAAGGGCGCATCCGTTTCACTCTACTTTCTAGAAAAATTGGCGCTTGAACTTAGCTATACTGATGCCTTCTACGAAAGCCAAGAGTCTGACGTAAATTCAACTCGAACCGTGCAGCAAAGTACCACCGTCTTTGACTCTTCACTTATTTTTGCACTGCTTGATAAAAAAAGTTTTGTGCAGCCGTACATAAAAGCCGGAGCAGCCTATATTAAAAAAAGCCAAAAGGTTCGTTACTTAAATGCAAACACGATGGAAATTCCGACCTCAGCTGGGTGGGCCCCCAGTTACGGTGCCGGATTGAAATTTCTTTTAAGTGAGCGCTTTTCGATTAAATTAGGCTACGATGTTTGGCAAACATCACTGAGTGATGGTTCTAAGTCTGATGATAGCGCGCTAAAAGCTGGTCTTTCATGGTATCTGTAAAATGCTAACTCGAATTTTCATAATTACGATGATGCTCGTCTTCGCGACCGGCTGCCAACTAGGCTACTTGCTCCACGTTAGTTATAATCACTTAGCGATGCTTAATTCAAAAGTTCCAATTTCGCGCGCGCTAGCAAATAAAGATTTATCTGCTGACCAAATTAAAAAAATTAATCTAACCCAAGAAGTTCGAAAATTTTCATTTGAACAACTCGGATTAAGCAAATCAAAAAATTATACTGAGTACATAGATCTTAAACGGCCCTACGTGACTTACGCCGTCATGGCCGCTTATAAATGGAAGCTTGAGCCTTACCTATGGAAATTTCCATTTATCGGCAAAGCACCCTATAAGGGATACTATAATGAAAAAATGGCTCAACAAGAAGCTAGTGAAATGAAAAGTAAAGACTTCGACGTTTACGTTCGAGGTGTCGCGGCTTTTTCAACGCTTGGTAAGCTGACAGACCCTTTGCTATCATCGATGTTAAATTATTCTGAACACGACTTGGTTAACACAATTATCCACGAACTTGTCCACACCACTTTGTTCATTAAAGATAATATCGATTTTAATGAACGACTTGCGGTTTTTGTAGCCGGCAAGGGTACCGAACTTTTCTATTTCGAAAAAGAGGGTCCAAAATCAACGACGCTTCAATTAATTAAAAACGAAAACGAAGACGATAAGCTATTTTCGGTTTTCATCACTCGTGAATTAAACGATCTTAAGCAGTGGTATATAAATTATGCGCCCGCGCCCAATTTGACCGCCGATACCAAAGAAGGCATTCGCCAGGCCCGAATAGAACTGATTCGATCAAACTTTACCGAAAAACTTTCGCATAAACTTAAGACGACGTCGTACCAAGGTTTTACGAAAGGGCCCATTAACAATGCCCGCCTTAGCAATTTTAATACCTACCTGAAAGATTTAGATTTGTTCGAAAAAGTTTATCAGAAAAATGGTTATAATATTCATACGTTTTTGCAGAAATGCGCAGTGCTTAATTCGGTTGACGACCCTGAATTAGAATTAAAAAAATGGGCCACAAGTCCCTAGGGGTCGTCTGAATTCTTCTCAATTATTATTTTTGGAGTTGGCAAAGCCGTCGTCGTAGGTTCTTTTTTATCTTTTTCACCAATTAGCAATGATTTCACTTTACTAGTTAACTCACTTTTTATTTCCAGGTAATTGGCGAATTTGCGCTCGCCCAATAGTTTCTTAATTAAGTCGAATTCAATGATGCCCAGTTGGTTATACTGCACAAGCAATTCTCGGTGCCGCTTTAAGGCCACTTTCAAATTGATCGACGACGTCTCCGACGACGCCGCTAGCGTTAGAATTGAGGCCTGAATTTCACGATTCAGTTCAGATTTTTTTTTATTAAGATCTTTTTGAATTTCGGTGAACTTTTTTTCATCTTTGGCAGAAAGTTTTAATTCATCACTCATCTTCCAAATAAAAATATCTTCTAAATGAGTTTTTTTAACTTCGGCCTCGGCGCCGCTACTCAATTGCGGCCAGGAGATTGAAATAAATAGCAAAAATAAGCTAAGAAGTGGCATTTCGTTAATTATGCCTTACAGATACTCGGACGTCCATTTCCGAGTTTTCAATAGGACGATGATTATAAAGATTCAGTTATTACGCGATCAATCTCGACGATAGTCCTTAAATCACTTTTTTGGCTTAACACGTCAGCATAAAAATCATTTTCATTCTGATAGCTCACCACCAGTTCGGACCATTCAACCGGATTCTTTTTAGCTTCTTTAATAATTTTTGATTGGTTTCCCATATTATTAAATTCTTTTACATCAATGTAAATTTGGGCGCATAAAGCCACTAGGCCTAATCCCGTAAGTAAGGCTAATCCCGCAAAACCGGTTTTAATTATTTTGCGAGTTAAACCGCGCTGTCGCTGCGCCGTCGTTTCTAAAAAGATCCATGTTTTCGCCCAGCGACTGGGCGGTTTCACTTCGATTTGTTCAACCGCTTGCATAATTTGATTATGCATATTTTCAAAAAATTTCTCGTCCATGGGGAGCTCAATGGGATCTTCTTTTTTAATTTTCTTGGCAAAAAGCTCGTTTTTCAATGTATCTTTCATCTTGTTTCCAGATTTCATTATTCGGCCTCCGCGAATTTAGCGTTTAGTTCCATAAAAAAACCTCCAACATCTTCAGTCCACTTGCGTAATTCTGATTGATGTTCAAAAGTTTCACGTAATTTAATTAAGGCATGACGATAGTTAGCCTTGGCGGTATCGTATGGGCACTCCATTACTTCGGCAATTTCCGCAAAACTCATATCTTCATAAATTCTGAGTACCAACGCCGTTTTTTGTTTAAATGGCAATCGATCCACTTCGGTCTGAATCAATTCACTGACCGCCGCGTGCACTAAACCTTTTTCAGCCGTAGCCGAAACACTTAAATGCACATCATCAATGTTGGTAAAGTCATATCGATTTTCGCGGAGTTTATTGCGAGCCGTATTGACGGCGATTTGATACAACCAACTTTTGAAGCTTGAACGACCCTCAAACAGATGCAGTTTTTGAAAAGCTTTAATAAAAGCTTCTTGCACTACATCTTGCGAAATATCTAAGTCTTTCATAAATCTCATACTCAACCGTAGTAATCCTCTTTGATGTCGTTTCACGAGTTCTGAGAAAGAGGCTCGATGACCCTGTCGAACTTCTTCGATCAATTGTTCGTCTGATTTTTGCGGCGGATTTTGATCAGGTGTTGGCTGACCATTATTCGAAAGCTTAATCAGATTTAGATCGGTTTCTCTTTTCATTAGACACGCCCCTGTGTTCAATCGGTTAACTGCCCTTACCTTTTTTCATGACTATGCAGCCCGAGCCTCCATCCAGTTGCAGTTCGTCACTTGCCATAGGTAAAAGCAATAACAGGGCCATCGCTGAAGGGCCGAAATGATCCTAAATTATTGAAATTGTTTAACTTTTTGTAATTTGACTAATTGCTGAAATAAGCTTTGCTTATGGCACTTTCAAATCAGATTTGTAACTACAGTCGAGCGCGATGAGCATAATAAAAAGTTAGGTCATCACAAACACTTTGAACTTTACCTGCGCTCAAGGTCGTGTTGTTTATGAATTCTATGCCAATCGTTGAGCCACCGGTACGCAAGCGTCGAATATGACGGATGATTCCGTTAACGATGACCCCTGCCCTTTTATAAACTTTAAATTGAACGCGAATACGTTGATCTTTTTCAAAGCGTGGAAGATCCATTTCACAATGAATTTTTAGTCCAGAATTTGAGACTTCAATGAGGCTGGCCGGGGTCGCCAGATTTATTTTTTCGGTAGCTAAAATCAACGCGGACTGCGCCCATTCGCTAGGAATTTTATATCGTGGTTCACGACGTCGAATCAGTTTAAAAATATGCAAGGGTTGTTGAATGCTGGCGAACTTTTCACCCTGCGTAATCGTTGATTTAAAAAAATAAATATCTGTGCCGTGTTCCATTTTAAAGGTACCTGCGCCCCGACTACTAACCAAAGCTTTATTAGATAAATATAATTGATTTTTGCTTAAGCCTTTTTCAACATAAGTTTTATTCACAGATTCATCTTGGCTTACTTTAACCTGCACGCCGACGTGGCCTGCAACTAACATTCGAAGCAATTTTTCATTCTGTTCAGCCGTAACTTCAACTAAGTAATCAAGCGTGCTTTTCATGCGGCAACGGTTACTTTATTTCGGCCATTTTGTTTACTTTGATAAAGTGCTTTATCGGCACGATTATAAACCATTTCCCAATTGTCAGATAATAATTTTTCAGCGACGCCAATTGATATTGTAACTTTAATTTGTTTTCCTTGATAGACGAACGGATGGTTTTCAACGGTTGATCGAATTCGTTCGGCCACATCGTTAGCGGTTTTCAACGGAGTTGCTTGCAGAATCAAAACAAATTCTTCGCCGCCGTAACGGGCAAAGTAATCATTCGAGCGCACCAACTTTAGCTGCATCAAATGGCCGAGTTCTTTTAAAACGTAATCGCCACCGGGATGCCCATGGGTATCGTTGATTTTTTTGAAATGATCGATGTCATAGGTTATCACCGACATAGGCTCACCCAGAACTTCGGCGCGCTTAACGGCCTCGGGGCCCTTTTCTAACAAAGCCCCTTTGCTAAAAGCACCGGTTAAAGCATCTTTCTGGGCTTTTTCAAAAACTTGCTGATTTGAAATTGCTTCTAGACTGCCTTTTTCTAAAAACTTAAATACGATATTTCCCGTTTTTATTTGATCGTTGTTCGCTAATTTTCGGGCCGTCATTGGCGCAAGTCGAACCCCATTGACGGAAGTGTGATTGGTAGAACCTAAATCCATAATCGCAACATCATTACCAATCACCATAAATTTTGCGTGCGCGCGACTTAATGAACCATCTGGTACGTACAGCTCATTTTCAACCGAGCGGCCAATTGTTAAATCTGTTTTGGTTAATAACCATTGCTTGCCGATATAACCCGGCGGGCCCACCAATACGATAACGGCGGGCGGAGCTTGATCGGCCGCACGCATTTTTCCTTTAAAGGTATCGGTTGAAACAATACTTGTTTTGTCGGAGGCACCAGACATTTTTATTTTCCTACTGGTACTATTATTCATGAATAAGAAAATTCATACAACACGACAAAAGACTAGCCGATTGCGACATCCTCTTCGATTCGGTGAAAGCCGCGCCATTCTTTCAGGCGCCCTCGCGGACGAGACTCTTGGTCTACGTATTCGAGTAGTACGTAGGTTAACTTAGTAATTTTACCAAGCGAGACAATATCAAGCGAAGTCAGCTCGGTCCAAGTTCCCGTATTAAAATATTCTTTTTGATTTCCCCACTGGCGGTATTCGTAAACGTGCGTATGACCAAAGATAACCGTGTGAACGCGCGTATCACCAAGAATTCGCCTTGCGGCCGTGCTTAGGTCGGGGAAAATCGCACTCTCAAAAAATATTTTAAATAATTTTTTCAGCGTCCAACGAAATCGTAGCTCGGAAGTAAAAATCACGCGGTAAGCATATTTAAAAAGTTCAACAAAGGCCTTTAAGGTCAGATGAGTTTCATTAACCAGTGACCATCGAATCATACGCCCAAAGGGGCGAACCTTATCGACGTGTGGGTACTTCTCTTTAATTTTTAAAACCAACTCAACAAAAAAGTGTGATCCAAATGGCAAGTTAAGAATAGGTTCTGGCAAGCCTTGCTTTAAGAAAAACTTTTTAGGATCCATGCGGTTGGCAGCTTCGTGCATGTGGCCGTGTTCAATATGAACGCCATCAAAAAAATAAATTATATTTTTATATTGTAGACGATGCCCAATAACTTGATCTAAATAGTCCCGGCACGCTTGAAACATCATTCCTTGGTCATGGTTACCAATAACGTAAGTTATTTTGCGATTGGCTACCGATAAAAAGTCACCCATCGCTTTAAACACCTGTGGGTGCCCCTTTAAGCAGGATTTCAAAATTTCAACCGCGATCGATTCGGTAATGACCGTAAGATAATGACCGCGATAATCCACTTGCAAGAAATTAAGAAAATCGCCGTTAATAACAATTTCCACATCGTAATCTCGGTAAGCGCCCGAAGAATAATATTGTATAAACTCAACTAGTTTTTCGGCATAGTAAAATTCTTCTAGTGAGTTGATGCTGCCATTTTCAAGTTGACGGCCTTTTCCCAAATGGAGATCGCTAAGTACTAATTTAATTTTTTTTTGGCCAAGAGTGTTTGCTTCGCCCATGAATTAATCCACTTTTTTTAAAGGAACTTTGTTTTCTTCTTGTAACTCAAGATTAGCCATTGCTAAACGTAGAGCCCGGGTCGTTCGTTTGAATGAGTCTTGATTGATTTCAACCAATTTATTTAATTCAACGCACTTTTGGCGATAGCTATCAACTTCCATTTGAACGATATCCATTTTTCGTCGCAGATCTAATATTTGTTCGTCTTTGTTTTTAACGATTGCATTCTTCTCGGCCCGAATTAATTCCAGTCGATTTTCAAGCTCACGTTCGCGAATACGAATTTTTTTCATGTCAAACTTAAGCCGAGACTCGAGCTCATCAACTTTAAATTGGGCGCGTTGAAGTTCGGCATCTTTACGAGTTAAATGATTTTTTAGTAAGGTCATTTCATTTTTGAAGGATTCTTCTAACCCATCGCGATCACGTTTAAACTCCGACACCTGAGCCGTTAGCAAATCAGAACGTTCTTTGATAATTTCAGAGGCTGAAATTAATTCTTCATTTTGTTGCCGTAATTGTTCATTCTCGCGCTCAAGGTCTAATATTTTATCTTGGGCCATTCGCAAATTGTCGGCTTGCGCTAAATTTGAATCGGGATTGCTACCCCATGCCGCGTAACCCGGGGAATAGGCCGTGGGGCGACTTTGTCCAACCGATACCTTAACTTTATCTTCATAATTAGGCTCAGACTTTATTTGAAAGCCCGCCACCGCCACCGTCTTTTCAGAATCAGAATTCATGAATGCGCTACTGACCGGTGATTCGATTGCAACCGTTGCTTCACTTGGGGCGGTAAGATTTGAATTTATTGGAATAACCAAGTCCGGGTGACCATTGTCAAAAAGGCTTAAAGGTACTTCGTCATGAGTCGGCACTGGCTGGTCATCTCCGTAATCGTTTTCGGTATTTGCCGTCAAATCATCCAACAAAAAAAGTGATTCAGTTTTTTCTGCGTAGGGCTTATTAGCTAATGAAAGTAAATCGGTTTCATCGCGCTTCTTCGATTCTTCTGCAGGTGGCATTTCTGACTGACCTATATCATTCATCAATGATTCAATAAGGTCTTCGGCTGGAGTATTTTTTTTAGAGCGCACCATAGATAATGTATCGGTTTTGAGACGGTGAAACTAAAGGGGTCTTTAAGACCGGAATCTAAGAAACTTTCTTTTTTGTTATATCATTCAAAATATCATTTACGGCGGCTGACATTGGCTTTTCGGCCAGCATCCAGCAGTTACGCCCGCCCTGTTTAGCCCGGTAAAGAGCTTCATCGGCCGACTTCATCAGAGTTGCCGGGTCAGACGAAAATTGAGGGTACATACTAACCCCGATACTGGCACTTAACCGGCCTAAAGGCTGCTTTTCACCGTATTTAAAGTCGGTTGCGTAAATATGGCTACGGACTTTCTCCGCGAAGATTTCAACCCCTTGAAGTGGGGTATCAACGGTGATCACGCAAAACTCTTCTCCGCCTAAGCGACACAGGTAATCACTGGTTCGAATTACACTTTTAAGCGTTTTAACAAAATTAATTAACAGTTGGTCACCTTCAGGATGTCCGTTTTGATCATTGTACTTCTTAAAATGATCGATATCTAAATAAAGTAACCCGACTGGATTACCCGTTCTATTAGAACGCGCGATTTCTTCGGTGACCCGCTGGTCGTAATAACGACGATTAAAGGCGCCGGTTAAAGGATCTTTTATCGTCAATTCTTCAAGTTGGGCCGTTCGCTCAGCAACTTTTTGTTCAAGATCACGATTTAAATTTTGCAAATCCTGTTTTGATACTTTTAAATCTAATGTCATCTGCTTAAAATTAGAAGCTAAAACCCCGATTTCATCTTGAGTCTTAATATCAACGACGACATCTAAATCACCCTTAGAAATATTTTGCATTTGCGTGGCTAATTTTCTTAACGGCGAAGTAATGGTTGATGAAAGAAAACTTGCTAAAAAATAGCTAAATAATACTGAAAAAACCGTTAAGTAGATGGCGTCGATATACACCTTCGAAACCCCTTGAAAGGCGGCTTCGGTTGATATCATCGTCGCCACGACCAAATCGCCCAGCGGCTGAGCCTGAACAGAAACTAAGAATTTTAATTTTCCCATGGCTTGTTCTGAAACTTGTAATATATTTTTATTTTGCACCGCCGACTGAAAAATTGATTTTTTAGCAAATCGTCTCAGCTCATCGGGGTCAATATCGCTTTCTGAAAAAAGTATTTTACCAATTTTATCGTAAATCACGACGTCGGCTACGCCACCTGAATTTTTAAAAGTAAATAATTCAGCCTGATTAAAGAAAAAGAAAAAAACGTGCTTTTTACTCATTTGTTTTTCATTGATTGCAAGGTTGTAATTCAAAGAAAAACCTAAACCAGTATATGACTTGCCTTGGTAATCGAAATTCCAAAAATAAGGAAATTGGCTTTCCGTCGCCTTATAAATCTGAGTTAAATAAACCGTCATTTCCGGAAATCCTGATTTATTCAGCTGCTGAACTTTTAAAAGTTGCCCGGGGCTATCGCTTTTATCTTCAAAATGATAAACGGCGGCCACGGCTTTATCTTTATCTTGTTGGAGCGTCTCAATTAGACCGGACGCATTTAACTGATTTTTTTCAATCAAATCCGTCGAAGATCTTACCTTTTCAATTAAAAGAATAATTTTTGATTCCAAACGTTGCTTAATAAGTGAAAGGGTATTTGCATTCGACTCATAGGCGGCAGTTAGTTTTTCGGCCTTAAATGACTTTACAAACGCATAAATAAAAATAGAAATAACCGTCAATTGTATAAAGAATATGACGGCAAAAATCTTATACTTTAAAGAAAACTTAGTCTGCTGCGAATTCATTTATAAACTCTATTCCTTAAATTACTTATCGACATCCCAGACCCACCATTACACTCGACCAAAGACTATTATTAAATCAACTTCACCCTAGGTCCCGTATAAAATATCGAACTATTTAATTAAGCTAATATAAGTGGGTGATATTACAAAAAATAGTTTTAAGCGTCCTATTGCTTTAGCGGCCCTGCTGATTCTGCTTGCCGTGGGTATTTTCAATAAAGATTCGATCATCGAATTCTTCAGTCAAAATAATAATGGCATTAAGTTAGCTAACGTAAAAAACGTAAAAAATGAGGTTCGTCGCAAAAAGACCACTTCATTAAGTTGGAACGCGGCCGCCAAAGATGACTCTATTCACCGTGGTGACTCGGTTTCAACGGGCCAAAGTTCGACTGCCCTAGTTGAATTTTTGAATGGTCAACAATTAACGCTTGATCAAAATACTTTGATTGTTTTTGACCAGCAAGCTGATACGCCTGAATTTGTTTCGGGTAATATTAAATTAACCGTTAACGGTTCCATGAAAATCAAAATTGATAATGAAATCATTACTATCGACGGTCAAAACGCTGATATTCAGGTATTTAAGGATACAAAAAAAAATAAGCAAAAAATTGTCTTATTAAAAGGTCAATCCAGTGTAACTTCCGCTAAAAATAAAGTTAAACTTGAACGCAACAAGGTGGTTGAAGCGAAAGAAGTAGTGCTACGGCCTGAAGAATTTAAGGCCGTTGTCGCCCAAGAAAATAAAATTGAAAGAGCCTTAGCCGAAAAAGTGCAGGCTAAACAATTGATTACCGAGCCGGCCGTCAAAGCCGCACCACCGGGGGCCGCACCCCCGGCGCCATCACAAATTGTGTTTTATAAATTGTATGATTTTTATAAGCGTATTGATCAAAAGGGTTTAGATTTTAATTTGAATCCTCAATTTAAAGAAAAGCCAAACGCCCAATTCGAGGCTTTTACGCCCGCAACTATTAGCTTTAAGAGTAAAATAGAACTTAAAGATAACTTAACGACACCCGGACAGTTCTTTATTTCTGATACCGCTAAGGTTATGGGCTACGTAGTTGAAGTCTCACAAAACAATTCGTTTCCGGCAATGGCCACTAAATACTTTTGGGCCCGTTCGCAGTTTAGTTATCCATTTTCAAATCCAGGAACCTATTTTTTTCGATACCGAAAAGTTTTACCCGAAATGCGTCTAAGCGGTTATTCGCCGCAAGAACCAATGACGATTTTACCGAAGGCCGTGGAACTTAAAATGGCCGAAGCAAAACAAAAAAAAATTAAACGTATCAAAAAAATAGTAGAGATCGAAAAACCCGTCGTCGTAGCCATCGCCCCTCCCATTAAAAAAGAAATCATTCAATTAGTACCTACTCAGCGCAAACCGGCCGCCATTGCTCCCGCGCAGTCAGCCCTGAAATTGGCGCCACAAAGAATTTTAAATAATCAAAAATTTACCGAATCTTACGTTGATGTGCATGCGACCCAAGGTTTTCTAGCTTCGAATCGCCAGATCGAAAATTCACACGCTTACTCGCAAAATTATAATTTGGGTTTTGATATCACCCACTGGTCTTATAACCACGGAGTCGAAGCCGAAGTGAATAAAACCATGACAAGCACTGAAGCGGCCAATTCTATTTTGATGGCACAAGTGAACTACATGTACCGACTTTTTGTGAAATCACAATTGGCCGATGGTGACCGTATTCAATTCGCATTAATTGCCGGGTATGAGATCTATCAAAACTCTAATGCCACCACTGCTGATTACCTGACCTCTTATAATCTTTTTAAAATTGGTTTGGGCGCTTCTTTGCCTTTATTTAGTTTTTGGAATTTTGAATTCCAAACTTTCTACGGTATAGGCACCGGCGCAAAGAGCTTACAGTTAGCGGCCCGCATGAATTACTTTATTCGGAAAAACTTATCGCTGGGCTTAGGCTTTCGGGCCCGTAAGTATGATTTTGTACTTAGCAATAAGCAAAATATGGAAAGTCTTTCTGAGACCTTCACGTCAATTCGTTACTACTATTAATACTAAAATACCTTAATTAAGAAATCATCTGTTTCAACTGCGCTAGTTGCAGATCAAATAAACTGCGATCTACTTTTGCTAAAGCTTTCAAACTAAAATCTTGAATTGTTTGGCTCGACATCACAGTTCCCGCAAGCGTTGCCGCCTTTAAGTCTGCCCACGTTGGCACTTTTGGACCGGCCGAAGCTAATGTACCAAAAAATCCGCCAGCAAAACTGTCGCCTGCGCCGGTCGGATCAACAACCGATTCAATGGGTAAGGC
>JACMNA010000152.1 GCA_014378765.1 Bdellovibrio sp.
GCTTTAACGCGCACTAAGCAGCAAGAACTAAAAGAAAAATTTAAAGATCATTTCAAAGAACTTCGCGCCATCATGAAAAAAATTGAAGGTTGCTTAGAAGAATTACGTCTAAGCGATGTAAAATCGACCCGCATCGTGGTGCGCTCGGCATGGCTGGCTCTGCTTACGGTTTTCTGCGCTTCTTTTATATTCGAAGTTTGCCGAGGCTTAGGATACTCGGCTCTGATTTATTTCGATGACCGTATTGAGGTTGTCTTCACTTGGCTTTTTAAGTTTGTCAGCTAAGTGCTTAAATTCTTACATTAAAGTCTATTTTACTTCGTTGACTGCGGTTTTCAAAATTTCTAAAATATTTCCGTACGGCAATTTTTTTCGATTTAAGTAAACGGTCGGTGTACCTTCTACGCCGGCAGCTTCACCTTCAGCTGACATCTGTTTTATTTGCGCATAAGTCTCAGCCGCATCTGCACAAGTTAATAAGGTGGCTGGGTCAATACCGAATTCTTTTTGTAAGTCGGGCAGATACGGCTTAAAATCAGTTACGCGCATGAATTCATCTTGGCGCGAGAAAATCCATTTTTGAACCTCCCAACCTTTTTGTGCAATTTTTTCGGCGCAGATAGCGTAGGCCGCTAGCACGCAACGCGACCCATCACCTTTCGGCATCTTTTCATTCGCATTGCAAATTCCGTCTAATGGATAAGCTTTGAAAATCATCTGCACGGTTGGGTTAGCTTTTGAAAAAGTTGAAAATGCTTTTGCAGCATCTCGGCAATGTGGACACTTAAAATCGGCATACTCGACGACCACCGCTTTTTCGGATGTCACGTGATTTGAAATTCCATTAGTATAATCAATCGATTTCTCGGGATTCGAGCGCCAAATGGCGATTTTCTCAGGAACAATTTTTTTTAATTCATCAAGTCCGTAGTTTTGTTGAATCATACCCGCAATCACCCAGGCCATTAACGGAATAAGCGCCATCGCAATTAGATGTGACTTATAGGGCCCGACATATTGAGAGGCTTCAAAATGCTCTCGTTGGCCGGCGTATAGATTCCAGCCAAGTGCGAGATTTATAAATGAAAGGACGTAACTGGCTAAGCAAAACGGGCAGATAACCCGCACGGAGATTAATGATATTAAACCCATTATTACCGAGACGGCGGCGCCCGTCATTAATAGCGCTCTAATCGAGTTCTTTAAGTAAACACTTTGATCGACCCAGCCTAAGCGCGCACCCAGTACAAAACACAAGATAATTAAATTAAATACGGCACCAAACACGGCCACGGGAATGCCTAAAGTTTCAGAATATGAACTCAATGCCGCGGCATCGCAGTTAAAAGTCTGGCTGATACTGCAAATGGAATTCTCGGACAGGCCCAATTTAATCGCATAGTGGTGAACCGTTAGGTAAATGAAGACACCGATCGTAGCCAGAAGACTTAAAATAAGTAGATTTTGTTTTTTTGTCATATAGATATAGTTTTTGTTTTCATTGTTGAAATCAACAATTGTTTTAATAAAGTGCGGTTATATACTGTTTTTATATGGATTCGACGCAATTGGTTCAAATTCGAAAAGATTTCTACAATACAATTCGTAAACGAGTTGAATCTATTATCGGTCTTGAAACGAAAGACCTGCAAAACTACCGTGGGCGCTATGAAAAAGAGCTCGGCCAAATGGCTTGGACCGCCGTCGATAAGAAACATTTATTTGCCCGCCTAGCGAGTGCACAGGTTGTGATCGTCGGGGATTTTCATGCGCAGAAACAATCCACCCGAGGTTTTCTAAGGATTATTCGCAAATTAAAGACGCCTTTAGTCTTAGCGCTGGAGTGTCTGAATGAAGCAGATCAGGGGGCCATTAACAGCTACATGAAGGGAAGCCTAAGCGAAAAAGATTTTCTAAGTCGCGTGGCTTGGAAAAAGAAGTGGGGTTTTCCATGGGAAAACTACCGGCCCCTTTTCAAGTGGGCGCAATTACATAAGGTAGCAGTGTACGGAATTAATTCTGCTAGTACGCCTTCGAATGATTTATCACTGCTAAAGCGTGACGAGAGCTCTGCCGCCATTATTAAAAAAATAAATCAGCTATATCCGGATAAAAAAATATTAGTGCAGTACGGCGATTTGCATTTGGCCTCAGCCCATTTACCAAAGCAAATCAAACGAAAGATGGTAGGCGCCGATGTTTGCGTGATTTACCAAAGCCCCGAAATTCTTTATTTTAAAATAATGGAAAAACAAAAAGAACTTTCCACTGACGTCGTGAAATTAACCAATGATAAGTGGGCCCTTAATGGCTTACCACCCTGGATTAAGTGGCAAGATTATTTACTTTACCTTGAAAGCGGATATGACAAACGCGTTAAAATTTCTGATATCGATCCAACCGATAGCGTTGTTCAGTCGGTAGAATTGTTAAGTCAATCGTTTGGGCTTAATATTGATATCTCTTCGTTGTCGGTGTACTCAGCCAATGATGATGTATTTTTTGAACAAATCAGCAAGCTTCCGCTGGTTGTCCGAAAGCGCGTACTAGAAAACGTGCAAGAGGGAATTTCTTTTTACCTACCGGAGCTTCAGGTTGGCTACTTGGCCCGCTTTTCGGTCAACCATGTAACTCGAGTTGCTTCGCAATATATCTATTATAAAGAAAAAGGTTTTAGTAAAACTATCGTTGATCCTAAAAAAGAATTTTTAAAATTAATTTGGCTCGAGGCCGTGACCTACCTTTGCAGTAAGGTCACAAACCCCAAACGAAAAACAGATACTTTACAAGATATACGGACGGCACTACAAAAAGAACAGTTTGATGATCGAGGTAAAGAGGCTTTAATGCTGTCGCTGACGCAAAAGCTTTCGGAATTGCAATTCTTATCACATAGCAAAGTGCGCCCTCAAGACGACACTTATAAAAAATATAATAAAAGCAGCTTTAATATTTCGGCTCAAATCTTAGGGGGAATCTTGGGCGAAAAATTCTTTTACGCTCTTAATAAAAAAATTATTCGCTTTCCGCTAAATAAAAATTTATTATTTAAAGATCTGCAGCTAAGCCACTTTAGTCAGGTCTACTATGAATCGCTTGAAATGGTCGAATCATGGCCGGTGCCATTTAAAAGTAAATACGATCGCATGTAGAACTACTTAGCTGGTCAATTATTTTACGACGTCTTTAAATTCTTTACCTGGTTTAAAGCGGGGAACGGTTGTGGTCGGTATTTTGTATGTTTGCCCTGTTTTTGGGTTGCGCCCCGTTTTTGGTTTTCTTTCCGTTTTACAAAAAGTGCCAAAACCTACGATTTTAACGTCTTCGCCTTGTGAAACCGTTTTTTGAATAATAGCTAGGGTTGTATCAAGACAATTTTCTGCCATAACTTTACTTAATTTGGCCTTGGTGGCAATCGCAGTCACTAATTCAGCTTTATTCATAAAATCTCCTGCTAACCCCTCAAGGCTAAGAAAACAGCGTCCGCTTGTCACTGCATTTCGCAATTCATTATTCATCCCTACTAAGGTCAATTCGTTGACTCAATATGATACGATTAAACTTTGAACAATTACTAGCCGAAGAGCCTAACATGGGTAAGGTAGATGGATTTTTAATCACGATTATTATCTTGATCGCAGGGGTTTTTGTAATCTACAAAACCGCTGAATTTCAATTTTCTGGCGTGCAGTATGAAAAAGAAAAAAATAAAATTCTGCTTCACCAAATTGAACAACTAAAATTAAAAGATCAAGTTTCAGCTTTTGAAAAAAAGCAAGACGATGAATCAACTTTATTAGAGCCAACCGGTTCGCGAAAGCGAAACATTGCTAGTCTTGGCCCGGTCAAATCTTTTAAGTTTGCTCCAATCGATTCTAATAAAGAATTACTTGATTCATCAGCCTTAGCTGAATCGTTCTTTAACAAAGCCAAACTGAACTGCGAAAAATACAAAAAAGAAGATGTGTGCACGCAAAATATAGATATCGTCTTAACCCAATTTCCCGAAACACGCTGGGCGGGTGAGTCACTGTTATTGCTGAGCCGCCTTTACATGAAAACTCGTCACCTCGAGCGCGCCCGCGAAGTTCTCAACATCGTCAGACGTGAATTTAAATATGATAAAGAACTACAAAGTAAATTAGCCCAAGTCGAAAGAGCCCACCCGTGAAATTAATGGGGCTAGCTTTGATTTCGATTTTGACGACAGCGCATGTAGCGCAGGCCGAAGTCATTCAGGTGCCTGAAGATTGCTTAGCTTTGCAATCAACACCTTGCCTGATGCGGGCTTCGCAGAACGAATTACTAAAAATACCTAACAGTTTGCAAACTTTGCACTTGGGTCCGCGTAGCATAATTAAAATCACTCAAATTGATCTGCAGTTCGAAGTTGAGTTGCTAGATGGAACATTGTTTTTTGAACAAAATCTTGAAAAATTAAAAAGCGCCAAGCTCAACGGGATTACCGTGCCTAAAGTCTCTTTCTTTGCTAGCCGTGAAGGGGCAAGACTCAAAATTCTAAACTCTTCAAAATTTTTATTATCTGAATATGATTTGGGCCTCGGCCGCGAAGGCGGGCATGAATTAGCCAAAATAGATTTTTTAAATAAAAAGGATTTGATTTCATACTTAGCTCCCTTTTTTGCAGGTAAGCGCTCTTTAGTTGAATACTTAAAAAGTCACGAGGCCGCTTGGCGCCGCGAATTTACGGCGCAGAACAGCACCCAAACTAAAGTCCTGCGTCGTTCGATTGCATCCGTTGAAGAAGATGAAAAGCAACTGCTTGCACGAAAGATCAAAGAAAGCCAAGACATAAAAAAAGTCCGAGAAACATTTTTTTACAGGACATTCTACCGTTAACCACCTACGCTAATAAAATGTTAGCACTACGCCGCGCAAAAATTGTTGCCACCATTGGTCCTGCCACTCGAGATCCCGAAAATTTAAAAAAAGCAATTGAGGCGGGTATGAACGTCGCCAGACTTAATTTCAGTCATGGCACGCACGCCGAGCATTTAGCCGTCATTGGCCATATTCGCAGAATCTCGCTGGAATTAAAAGCTCCGGTCACAATTCTACAAGACTTACAGGGCCCCAAGGTGCGTGTGGGATTATTTGAAAAAGGTTCGATTGAATTAAAAGAACAACAAATCGTAACCGTCACGATTGAAGATATCTTGGGCCGTGAGGGCCTCATTCCGAGCGACTTTAAAGAACTGTGCAAAGCCTGTCAGCCGGGCACACAAATTTTATTAGACGACGGCCTCATTGAACTAAAAGTGTTACGCGTAGGCGAAAAGTCGTTAGAAGCTGAAGTGATTTACGGTGGAATATTAAAAAACCGCAAAGGCATGAATTTGCCGGGTGTGAATTTACCGGTTGACGCCATGACGCCAAAAGATAAAGAAGATTTAGAATTTGGATTAAAAAATCAAGTTGATTACATCGCACTCAGTTTTGTTAGACACGGAAAAGACATTCGTCAATTACGTGAAATGATCGAACGCGCTGGCTCGCCCGCAAAAATTATCGCAAAAATTGAAATGCTTGAAGCCCTAGATAATTTAGAAGAAATCGTACGCCTCAGTGACGTTGTGATGGTAGCACGCGGTGATTTAGCGGTTGAAGTTGGGCAAAGCCGATTACCCAGTTCACAAAAAAGAATTATCTCACTCTGCAATCAGTTAGGTAAACCGGTTATCACCGCCACGCAAATGTTAGACTCAATGGTCGAAAACCCTCGACCCACGCGTGCCGAAATCACCGATATTGCCAATGCGGTCTTAGATGGTACCGACGCTCTCATGTTATCGGCCGAAAGCGCCAGCGGAAAATATCCGTTCAAAGCAATCCGCACTATGCACGAAATAATTTTAGAAGTTGAAAAGACCGAAGACAATTACTACAAAATTTCACTCGATAACGAATTACTAAGCACGCCGGCCGCGATTGCGGCCAGTTCCGCATTAACCGCGCTCAAGTTAAACGCAACGGCGATCGTGTGTTTAACAACCACCGGTAAAACGGCACAGCTGATTTCATGTTACCGACCGAAAGCGCAGATTATTGCGATCACGACCGATATTGAAGTATTGAACCGTTTAGAAATTACGTGGGGCCTACAGACTTTACATCTATCGCCGTACAACTCATTGAAAGATATCATTTATCAAGTTGAAAAATTATTAATCGAAAATGGATTATCAAAAACCGGCGACCGAATTATTTTAACCTTAGGGCAGCCCATCGCCGACGGTGGAAAAACAAATTCTAGTCACGTGCATGTGCTGGGCGGAGAAGAATTTAAAAAGGCAAAACCGGATGGTTTGCCTTTACGATACAAACCACTAATTCCGACGCATTAAAAATTTGAATTTCTTATTTTAATTGTTAAGATTCAAGCATAGATATTCTTATTATTGGCGGAAGCCGATTTTTTGGAAAGAAATTAGCAAATAACCTTTTGCGTAAAGGTCATAAAGTGGCATTGATCAATCGTGGTCACAGCAATGAAATCATTGATGCGAAATCGCCAAATGAAGAAAATCAGTCACCATTCGGAATTGAAAATAGTTGATGGATGAATACTGATAAGCTAAAACAATTAGGCTAATTAGCTAGTGGCTGCCACCTCTAGTCGGCACTACTTACGAAA
>JACMNA010000018.1 GCA_014378765.1 Bdellovibrio sp.
GCCGGCGCCGCGCAATTTTTGCGTGGCCGTGTAGCCATCCATTTCGGGCATTTGAATGTCCATTAACACTAAATCATGATGGCCGGCTAAGGCTTTGCGCTCGCTGATATCGATAAAAGTCGTCACCGCGCCAGCATTTTTGCCATGAATTACTAGCGGCTCAGTCCAATACTCAACCGGAAAACTAGTTCCGTCTAATTTAAAAAACAATTCATGTTTAATATGGGCCGAAGTACTATTTTGTGAGTAAAAAAAAAGGCAATTTGCCTTAAAATGTTTATATGAAAAAAATATTTTGGAGGCCCATTAAGAAATCGATTACCTATCTACGATTTTTTACTGGCGTACTTTTATTTTATATTTTCACGCTTTTGAGTAGGCTAATGCTGAATTTGCGAACTGAAGCTAGCTCAGCTGAGCATTTCATCGGCAAAACTTAAAAAAGATGAATCAAATCAACTTACTTTTATTGACATGGTAAAACCCACCCCTAGAATAAATGGCATGCATGGCCTTAAGTCGCGCGACTCAAGTCGGGGCTTTTAGAAAGTCAGCTAACTATGCAGTTAGACAGGGGAATTGCTTTGAGAATTAAAAAATTAGAACTCATTGGCTTCAAATCTTTTAAAGACCGCACCGTTATTCAATTTGATGCGGGTATTACGGGCGTTGTTGGACCTAATGGTTGCGGCAAGTCAAATATTGTTGATGCGCTTATGTGGGTGATGGGCGACCAATCGGCGAAAGATTTGCGCGCGTCGGCGATGACCGATGTGATCTTTGCGGGTTCAGAAGGTTACGCTCCCCACGGCATGTGTGAAGTGTCGTTAACTTTAGAAAATGACGGCGGACCGTTTCCGGCAAAATATTTAAAACATTCTGAAATTATGGTAACGCGTAAACTTCACCGTAGCGGCGAAGGCGAATACTTTATTAATAAAGAAGTCGCGCGTTTAAAAGATGTTCAAGAAATTTTCATGGACACGGGCGCGGGCTCAAAAGGTTTTTCGATTATCGCCCAAGGCATGATCGGTAAAATTATTACCGCCAAACCTGAAGACCGTCGCATGTTAATTGAAGAGGCGGCCGGAATTACAAAGTTCAAAGCCCGTAAAAAAGAATCGCAACGAAAATTAATTTCAACCGATCAAAACTTAGTGCGCCTACAAGACATCATCGGCGAATTAAAACGCCAAATCGATTCTTTACAGCGGCAGGCCCAGCGCGCCGAGCGTTACCGTACGATAAAGAATCAAATTGAAGACTTAGAATTATGGCTATCATCAGCCCAGTACGTGAATTTAAAAGACGCAGCCGATGAAGCGCAAAAAATCTTCGACGAAGCCCAAGCAATTGAAGTGGGCAGCGAAGCGGGCTTGGCCCAAATGCAGTCAGAACTTGAAACCTTAAAGCTTTCAATTCTCGAGCAAGAAAAAACGGTCGAGACCAAGCAAACTGATTTTTATACCTATCAATCTGCCGTGCAAAAAAAGGAAATGGAAATTCAAGAACTCCGTTTTCAATTAGAGCAAGCGAAACGCAATGAACAGATGACCGGCAGTATTTTAAGCGAGCAGAAAGCTCGCCACGAATTGCTGGCTCGCGATTTAGCGGAATTAACGGAAGCGGCGTCCGAATTAAAAGCCGAGTCTGAGCAGTTAACTACGGAATCGACTGAGAAGTCCGAGGCCTTCAGCGCTTCGCAAATTAGATACAGCAATATTGATGACGAATTAACCGTTAAGCGCCGCGAGCAAATTGCCTTAGGCCAAAGCGAATCAGCACAAGATGCGCAATTAAATTCTTTTACCAATCGTCGCGTGGAAATAGAAGCAAACATCAGCGAAGAAGAAATCACGCTGAATGAATTGCGTGAAAAATTACACGATTTTGAAAATCGACGTCGTAAAGTGACGACCACGCTTGATCAAGAACGCCAAATGCAACTGGATCTTTCAAGCGATGCGGATTCTTTTGAAGCCAATAAAAAAATTCTTTCTGAGCAACTGACGCAAAAGCAGCGGGAAGTACAAGAGTTCAAAGACAATCTAAACGAAACGGCTTCGCGCCTTTACGGCTTAGAAAACTTAGCGGCCAACTTTGAAGGTTTCGAAGAGGGCGTAAAGCAAGTGATGCTTTGGAGCAAAGCCCGTACGGCCGAACAGCATGCTGATGGTTCAATGAGTGAAACATTTAAACCAGTCTCGGAAGTTATAGAAGTACCGGCTGACTATGAAATTGCGATGGAAGCGGCCCTTGGCGCAAAACTTCAGATGCTACTTTCTGAAAAACCCGAGCAAGCGGTTGAAGCCGTTGACCACCTGAAGGCGCAAAATTCTGGCCGATCAAGTTTTTATTCTAACAACGGTGAGTACGCAAAGCCATTGCAAGGCAATCCGCAAACCGAGGCGGGCGTGGTTGATTTATTAAAAAACATCGTTACTTCGAGTGATATTTACTCAACCAAAGTTTCCGAAATTTTAGATGGCGTCGTGGTCGTAGACTCAATTCGTACGGCCTTAAAACTTCGTCCTAATTATGCGGGTTGGACCTTCGTCACCCAAGATGGCGATACGCTTTCTCCGGAAGGAGTTCTAACCGGGGGATCAAAAGATTCGGCCGAGTCAGGCGTGCTGAAACGCCGCCGTGAAATTAAAGAATTATCTGATAAGAAAAGCGAGTGGGCGGGTAAGTTAGCCTTAGCTTCAGCTTCGCTTAAAAAAGTTGAAGAACAATTAGCCAACGTCGTCAATGATTTCGAAGGCGCGCAAAAACGCCGCTTAGAGCAAGAAATCAAAGTGGCCGAGCTGAAAAAAGATTTAGAACGGGCGGATAATGAATTTTCTCAAGCGCAAGTAGCGGTCGAGCGCCAAGATAAAGAAGTACGTCGCTTGGCAGACCAGCTTGAACAGCTGGTGCAAAAGATTGATGAGTTAACCACAAAGTTAGAATCAGTTCGCACTTTAAAGTTAGAGCTTGAATCAACGGTTGATGAATTAACCAATGAATACAATTCAATGAAAGACGGTTTTGAAGCGCAGCAATCAGAAGTAATGGACCTGCAAGTTCGCGCGGCTTCAAAAACGCAAGAGTACGCCGGTAACACGCGCCAATTAGAAATGGTGCAAAAGCAAGTTGCTGATTTAGAGATGCAATTATCGCGTATGTCAGAAGAAGCTGAAGGCTATAACTCGCAAATGACTGACGGGCAATATGCCTTAGAACAAGCGAAAATCGATTTCGAACGCATGCTTTCGGAAGTTGAAACCAAACGTTTAGAGATGTCGCAGTTTAAAGATCAATTTGAAGTCGAGACTGCGCATATTCGCGATTTAGAAGATAAAGTGATCACGTCACAGCGTGAACGTAATAATCGTTTAGCCCGCATGAACGATGCGCAGTTAAAGCTCGAGCAAGCTAAAATGAAAGAGCAGTATTTAGTCGACCAAGTTCGCGAAAAATACATGCTAAATCTTCCGGACGTTGTTGCAAAATACGAAGGGCGCGAGGGCAATCCGCTTGAAGCCGACATTGAACTAAAAGACTTACGCGAAAAGCTTTCTAAGATTGGCGAAGTGAATTTATCGGCGATTAACGAGTACTCTGAAACGCAAGAGCGTTATGCGTTCTTAACTCAGCAGCATGCGGATTTGAATGAAGCGAAAGAACAACTTCGTCGCGTGATCGATCGTATCAATAAAATTTGCTCGAAACGGTTTAAGGAAACATTTGATTTAGTAAACGAAAGATTTCAAAAAGTATTTCCGGTTCTATTCGGCGGTGGCGAAGCCATGCTGCAATTAATCGAAGACACTGATAAGGGCGAGATGGGCATTGAAATCATCGCAAAGCCTCCGGGTAAAAAAATGCAAAACGTTACGCTGATGTCGGGCGGTGAAAAAGCCTTAACGGCGGTCGCACTTGTATTTTCGATCTTCCTCGTGAAGCCGTCGCCGTATTGCTTACTGGATGAGGTCGATGCGCCACTTGATGATGCCAACGTTTTCCGCTTTAACGATCTTGTTAAAGAAATGGCGAAGCGTTCGCAAATTATCGTCGTCACCCATAATAAGCACTCCATGGAAGTAGCCCAAAAATTATACGGCGTTACCATGCAAGAGCGCGGCGTTTCAACGATGGTGTCGGTCAGTTTAGCTGATATTCGTTAATTACGCAGGACAGGTCAGTATGACTGATAAAAAAATAAAGGTGGGAGTAGGTGATGAGCCGAATCCCATTTATTTTGAAGCCCATCAAAAAGCTTGCGAAAATCAACAAGACACCTATATTGACCCCGAGACGGGCCTGCAAGTTATAACTTCATTTTACTTGTTGCGACGCGGGTACTGCTGCACCAGCGGCTGCCGACATTGTCCGTACGGAATGCATGAGCTCAATAAAAAGAAATAGGTAATTATATGGCCGCCGCCCAATCCGAAACGCTAGTTTATTTATTATTCTTCATTGGCTTCCTCATGACCGTCATTTTCTCGGTCGTGCTGATCTCGGGGCTCAAGAAAAGCAAATTGCCGCCACAAGCTTTAGAAACGCAAAAAAATATACAGCCGCCGGCAAAAACCATTCGTGAAACGATTGAAGAGCAACGACATCAGCCTCCACCTGAAATCTTGCCTGAGCCCGTACCCTTTACCGTTCCGGAAGTTGAAACCAACCTTCGTCAGGCCTTAAAAAAAACCGAAGAAAGTTTTTTCGGCCGCATCAGAAAAGCTTTTTCTAACGAAGATAAAAAAATGGTGCTAGAGCAAATTGAAGAAGTACTTTACACCAGCGACTTAGGCCCCACGACCGTGCAAAAACTTTTAGACGTGGTAGAGAATGAACTTTCTTCGAAAGAAGCTTCGAACATCGACACCGTTAAAAAAGCCTTA
>JACMNA010000153.1 GCA_014378765.1 Bdellovibrio sp.
GGTAATAGTGAGGCTAGCGCTAAGTCGTAATCATTTTGCTTGTAGGCAATGAAACCTAATTTGTAACGAATTTGGGTAATATGTTCACCGTTTGCATAATTCGTAACGTACTCAGACGCTAACATTTTTTGACGTTCAACTTCGACCACGTCGTCTTTAACTTCAAGCTGTTTTTCAACTGAATAAAGGGCGCCGTAAAGTGCGTCATGCGCCATGGTCTTATCGATTGCTGCGTGATGCGCAACCTGTTCATAGTTCAAACTTGCGGTAGAAAAGTGGCCCTGTTGAAATTGCAGTTCAGCGAAGGCGTAACGCGATTTAGAATCAGGTTTAGAAATATCTTCGTTCGCAAGTAATATTTCAAACGCCTGTTCCGTCAACTTTGAAAATTCTGGATTTTTTTTATTTTTAAGCCAGATCTCCCACCACTTTTTAGAGATGTCTAAGGCGGCCGTACGAAATTGATCGTGGCAAGTAGGTTGAGGCTGGGTGTGGCAAAATTCGGCCATTTTCTTTAAGTTTATTAAAACGGCCGCGCGTAATTTCAAGGTTTCATTAACGTCAACCAGTTTTGCATAACACTTTACGGCCTGCAGACTAGATGGGTGTTTTTCAATAAATTCATTTACAAAGATATTGATTTCTTTGTAACGAGAGTGTGATTCATAAAGTGAAGATAACGCCATGATGGCTTCGCCCAACTCTTCTTCGGTCGTGATTTTTTGGAAAAAGCCAAAAAGTTGTTCCGGTTCCAACGTTTCACCGACAAATAGGGTTAAGTCGCGCAAAGCTTCTTTGCGCAAATTATATTTTTTCGCGTCGGTATCGCCCGCCGGGTTTTGCTTTACCACCAATAATAACTGGTTAACGCCTGACTCGGCTTGCTTTAAATTATAGTGAGCCCAAGCCGACTTATAAAGCCCATAAGGGTAAGCCTTTGATTGTGGATATTTTTCAATGGCTTTAAACTTATCTAATGCCGTTTGAAAATTTTGTTGAAAATAATAAATTTCGCCGACTTCTAGTAAAGTGTCAGGCACAAGGGGCGACTTTGGAAAAGACGCAATCAGTTGATCGTAAAGATTTTTCGCGCGATCTGTTTGCTTAGTTTGTAAATGTGCAATAGCGTTGTTAAAGTAAACTGCGTCTAAGCTTTTGTATTTAGGAAAGTTTTTTTCAAGGCGGTTGTAAATGGTAATTGCATTTTTTAACGCATCTTGGGCCTTTTGGTTTTGTAAGCCAGCAGTTAATAATTGCTTGTCAGTCGTATGGTTCAGGTCGAAAAAGCGACCTGATTTCGCGCGACGCATGTAAAGTTCAGCAAGGCGAAAAAGTAAATCGGCCTCATCGTCGGAACCTTTTTTCTTTGCGATAATTTTTGTTAAAGCTTCGATGGCTTTATTTTCGGTTTTGGTGATTAACACCTCAGATTGAAAAGCCGTTTCTTGGTTTTTATCTTCATTATTTGAATCAAGGCGAACTTCGGGCAACAGTCCTTTGGTGTTCTCTTGCATCGCAATTGCGGGTAAAGCTAAAAGAACGGTGAGAACTGTTTTGAGTACAAATAATGATTTCATTTTAATTACCGACAACGGTTACAAGTTTAATATTAGGAAACCCGGCCATTGAAGCCGTGTACATAATTTTGCGAAGGGTCGCGTAGGGAACTTCTTGGTCAGCCTGAAATAGAATCTTACCGATTTTAATATCGGGTTTAAGTTTATGGGCTTCATTTAACTTTTGCAGCTCTTCAAATAAGGGCTTAATGAATTCGCCGTCATTTGGATCTATAGCCGCTTGCTCAATTTTATTATCTGTCACGGATGCCAATTTTAATTGGTCTAGTTTCAGTTCAGTTGGTGAAATTGAAATTTTAATACCATTGACCGGGTTTTTGTCAGTGTTAGAGGCGGGCAGGCGTACGCCACTGACTGGATCAATCTGCACATCATTCGTAGAATAAGTTTGCAGTAAAAAAACTAACAAGATCGTAAACATATCCGTCATTGAGGTAATATTTAGTGCGAAAGTTTGATTACGTTTAATTTCGGGTTTGTATCTATTTCTTTTCATATTATCCATCCATCAGGTTTGCGAAAACGATTTCAGGAAACATATACTCAGTCGACGTTTCTTGTCCGGTTTGTTCGTTCTTTACCGGAAATTTGATATCGTTCGATCGCGATTTACGAGCTTCATCCATAACGCGTACAATTTCTTTGTATGGCACATCGGCATCAGGGCTTAGTTCGATTTTAAAAACTTCGGGGTGACTTTTTTTCACCGCTTGAAATTTAGCGTGTAAGGCCGGCATGTCGATTTGTTTTTCAGAATTCAGACCAACCAATTCTACTTTGGTTTGACCATTTTCAGTAACGATAATTCGAATGCCATCTTTTTTATTCATTTCGACGGCCACTTGGGCTGCTTTCGGATTATTTTCTTGCTTTGCAATTGCTTGCTGAACGACTTGGGGTAATTCAGTTTCAATAATCATCATTTGCACGAACGCCGATGATACAAGAAGCACCGGCACTAGTTTAACCATAACCGCTAACAACGGAGCTAGATCGAGATCGAACTCCGAGTTATGATTAATTTTCATTTTAAATCTACGAGCCATAAATTACTCCAATCAATTGACCATTCAACTTTACAAAAAAGAAATAACTAATTACGACGCTTTAGTGTTGGCTGCTGGCGGCGTTGGCTGTTTTGATTTCATGCCACTTGCTTCAGGGTAAACTTCGTTTTTTGCGAAGCCGGGCATTTGGCTGCTAGTTAAAGTTTCTGTTAATTTCGAGCACTTCTCGGTTAATTGCTCTAACAATTCGTTTTGACGTGAGGTTAAAAATGAAAATGCAACCATCGCCGGAATCGCAACGGCCAGACCTAACGCTGTCGTATACATTGAAACGGCAATACCGCTTGCTAACAAAGCTTGTTTTTGAGCCGGGTCAGCTTGCGCCACCGCTTGGAACGATAAGATCAAACCATGGATGGTACCTAATAAACCAAGTAAAGTAGAAACGTTGGCTAGCATTGATAAGTAATGCAAGCGCTTCGTGTAGAACGGAACCGTTTCCGCCATCGCAATATCTTGGGCTTGGAAAATAGTTTCATCATCGCGATCTGACTTTTCTAAGATAACTTTAAAGGCGCGCGCTAATGGCTTTGACTCTAACTGCGCACAAGCAATGATGGCTTCTTCATTCTTTTTACCTAGAACAAGCGTCTGAATTTTATTTGTAAACTCTTCGACGTTCATTCCATAGGCGAAATAAAGAGTGCGCGCACGTTCAATGACTAACGCAACTCCGATAATTCCCGTTAAAATGATCGTCCAACCAACAACCCCAGACTGTGAAATGAAACCTAAAAAACCTGACATAAATCCTCCTGTTAAAAAAGTTAAAAAAATTAATTAGTTAAAAACAATTAAGCAGCTGAAATCCAGCTTTTTATCTGTGTAATACCGACAGATTGTATATCGTTAAAACGAACCGCATAATAGAGACCAGATTTTGAGTTCAGTCGCTGCTTCGAAAAGTTTTTACGGATTACTTCCGCTTCAATGTTAAAGGCCATTTCTTGCTGGCCTTTCGCCTTGATATGTAATTTTAATAAGTCACCAATTTGTACCAACGGGGTGTTTAGTAAACAAAGTCCGCCCATCTCAGAAACTGATACCAGCTCGCCGTCAAAAAAGCGTACGGTGTTGTGACCCAATAGCGGAATTTTCACTTCAGTGCGTTCATTTTTACGCTGCATAAAAGTACTTAGGTAGTCTGATTCTTTTTGTAATAAAAGTTGAAAGCGATCTTTGCTGAACTCTTCAAGCGTGTGAACTTGCGTCCAACTTTCTAAATGATCAGCCCAAACGTAGTTGTAATCCATCAACTGATTAGTTTGCATCATGTTAATCATCGTCTTGTAGTCGTAGGGTCCGTACTTTTGTTCTCCAAGTAGAACATACCAGCCATTTTCAGGGTGTAACATAATGCTTCCTTCGTTTAGTTGATTTTCGCTGGGTCAAAATTAATTGTAATGCTTGCACCAGCTTGGGGCTGAAAAGTTGATCCGTTGATGTGAATGCTATTCGCTACGCTATCGTAAGACCAACCGTTGGTTGCGCTTTCTGGAATCAATACGCCATCAATGATGACGCGAATCGAAGTTGGGTCTGGACGACTTTTCAGTATAAAGTTCGCTTGAGTTTGTGTGGCGATGGAAGCGCTGATATTATTCAAAACGGTTGTAAACGGTGAGCATAACGAATTTTTGCTTCCGCCTGTCATGTCCGCAAGCTGCATGTATCGTATTGCGACTTTAGATACACCACCAAGGCTTAAGCGGCAGGCCTCGTCCGTAATAGAAATTGTAGAAACTGAAAAATCTTTAATGGCTGATGCGTTGGTAAATGATTCTAAAAATGATTTGTAAGAAGAAACTGGGTGCAAAGTAGGTTGCGTGTAGGATTCATTGGCCGTCATGTCATCGTGCGAGAAGTCTTCTTCGTCAGAAACTATGATAACAGCTAAAAAAGCGTCACTACGGTGAAAATTAACGTTTAAAGAACTTGATAAAGCCGCCTTTAAACTTGAGAAAGCCCGTTCATCGCCACTTCCTGTCGTGCCGACCTGTACGTTTGAACCAAATACAGATTCAAGATTTGGCGTGTTGTTATCAACAACGTAAATTTTAGGCGTAGTGCCCGAACGGAAGCGAGTTTGTTCGACGGTGCAAAGCGAACAGCCGCTGTTCACGAATTGGTCACCGTAGTAAGCATCTGTAGTTGTGATTGCGATTCTAAAATCATAACCTTTAGATTTAAAGTAATTAATGAATGAAGGAAAGTTAGAGGCTAAGTTTGATTGTGAAGTTCGCATCGAACCCGAATTATCAACCACAAACAAAACATCTAGTTTTCTTGGAACAAAAGTTGACGCTTGCTGAAATTGATCGGTTCCAGATAAAACAGAGAATGAGCTTCCACCTTTATCGCAGCCGGTAAATATCGTTAGGCCCGAGATGCAAATCATTGTAAGTTTTTTTAGAGACATTGAATCCTCCCTGGATTTTCAAAGGCGTCACCACTTATCGTCTGAGCCGTGTGTAAGTAGAGAGTCCTGAAGTAAACTTTATGTTCTATAAGGCAAAGGCGCTAGCCCGCGATCAAGTGACCGAATTGACTCGCAAATTCTTGTGTTCGGATTATTTTGAGACGTCGTAAGTTATTGAAATGTTTAGAAGCAAGAAAAAAAAGTAAAAAATAAATTATTCTAGTTGATCAACTCGTCGACACTTCAAAATAAATTGAGCGAGTGAGGTTTTCAGAAAGCGTCGAACAGTTATGCGGCTCTAATTGAATTACTATTTGGTAACGCTGGTCGCGCGTTTGGCTTGCGACCAAAGCAGTTCTTTTTTGGCAGCTTCGAGCGCACTAAATTCAGCACTGGATAATCCCGAGATCGTAAGCATGCTATCAAAGCGCTGACAGAAGCGGCGATTGGCTTCGCGCAAATTGCTTTCAGGTTCGAGTTGTAAATGCCGGGCTAATTGGGCGGCGCTAAAAAGCACATCGCCCATTTCATGTTGAAGATGTTCACTTTTTAAAGCCGAATCAGATTCGCACATGGCTTCTTCTAGCTCGGCAATTTCGGCTTTTAGTTGCGTAAGAACTTCGCTTGCGTGCTGCCAATCAAATTTTAATTTTTCGGTTTTTTCCCCAATTTTGTGGGCGCGCTGCAAGGCGGGTAGGCTTGGTGGCACATCAATCGCAGATTTTTTGATTTGAGGCTTGTTTGCATTTTCTATTTTTTTAATTTCATCCCAATTTTTAAAGACGTCTTCAATACCATTTACTTGCGTATCTGCAAAGACGTGCGGATGGCGACGAACTATTTTTGAAGTAATTGATTCAATAACGTCTTGAATATTGAACGCACTTCTTTCTTTCGCCAGTTGGGCGTGTAAGACCACCTGAAATAGAACATCGCCCAGCTCTTCGCAGATGTGAGTGTCATTTTTAGATTCGATCGCTTCAACCATTTCATGGGTTTCTTCAATCGCGTAGGGAGCTAAAGTTTCGTGAGTTTGTTCGCGATCCCAAGGGCAGCCCTCAGGGCCCCGCAAATCAGCAATGACTTGAATGAGCGATTCAAATTGGTTGAGTGTATTGGGCGGATGAGGCATAAAATAAAGACTGAATATGAACGTGAATATTGTCAACGAAACCAAAACCAAACTAAGCGATCGCCGCATCAAGACGGCGGCCCAAAATGTTATTGATGACTTGTTGGCCAACAAAATTCGAAATAGGAAACGGCTGCAAACATCTTCAGAGGTGACGCTAGTATTTCTAACAACCGCCAAAATGAAAAAAATTAATCATCAATATCGCGGTAAAAATAAAGCAACCGATGTCTTAAGCTTCGGCTCGGAAGATGCTGACTCATTGGGTGAGATGGCGTTTTGTCTAGGCGTGCTGAAAAATCAAGCGCGAGAACAACGGCATTCCCTTGATCGAGAATTATTGTACATGTTGATTCACGGATTTTTACACTTGCTAGGGTTTGATCATGAACAGTCCGTTCGGGCCGAAAAAGAAATGTTCAAGCTTCAAGACGCCATTTTTGAGCGGTTGAGCCATATTAAAACAATTTTGTAGAAAATATTGACGGCGACGCCCAAGTTTTTAAAGATGACAGCATGTCTTTAGTCGCTGAATTGCCAGATATAAAAAAAGAAATTGCGGGCCTAGAAAAATTCTCGGCCGAGCTTCGGGGGTATCTTTGACCTCGATAAAAAGAAAAAGCGCCTTGACGAACTAGCCCTAGCCTCTGAAAATCCGGCTATTTGGGGTAAGCCTCAAGAGATGCAAAAATTAAATAAAGAAAAATCAATGTTAGAAAAATCAGTGGCCGAGTGGTCTGGCTTCAACCGTCGCTTAGAAGATGCCAAAGTTTTGCTAGATATGGCTGCCGAAGCCTGCGACGAAGAAACCTTTAAAGAAGTAAAATCTGAAATTGGCGAAATAAAAAAAACCGGTGAGTCGTTAGAATTAAAACGCGTTCTCAGCGGCGAGCTTGATGGAAACAGCACTTACATTTCAATTAACTCGGGCGCCGGTGGCACCGAAAGCTGTGACTGGGCCGCCATGCTTTTACGAATGTACACACGCTACGCCGATAAGCATGGTTACCGGTGCGAAGTCCTAGATATGAATGATGGTGAAGAGGCCGGAATTAAATCGTGTACGCTGCTAATTTCGGGCGAATACGCCTACGGATATTTAAAATCCGAAGCGGGCGTTCATCGATTGGTGCGAATTTCACCATTTGATTCAAACGCCAGAAGGCACACTTCGTTTGCTTCTGTTTCAGTATGGGCTGAAGTTGATGACGATATAAATATTGAAGTTCGCCCCGATGATATCGAAGTTGAAACCTACCGTTCAAGTGGGGCCGGCGGCCAGCACGTTAATAAAACCGATTCGGCCGTGCGCATGCGCCATCTGCCTTCGGGAATCGTCGTCTCGTGTCAAACGCAGCGATCGCAAATTCAAAATCGTGAAAAAGCCATGAAGATGTTAAAAGCCGCACTTTACGAAAAAGAAGTTGAAAAACGTAATAAAGAAAAAGATGAATTGAACGCCCAGAAAAAAGCTAACGAATGGGGATCGCAAATTAGATCTTACGTTTTACATCCCTACCAAATGGTTAAAGATCACCGCACCGTGTTTCAAACTAATCAAGTTAATGATATTTTAGACGGTGAACTAGATGAATTTATTATGGCGTACTTGAAGGCGCAATTGTCTGGAACGCTAGGTCTGGTTGAAGCCAGTGGAGATGACTTAACGTGAAATTTAAATTTTGGATTGCCTACCGACTATTATTTTCGCGACAAATTCTTTTTGGTGGTTCTGCGCCGTTAGCCTTTGCTAGCTTAGTTTTAGGCGTCGCGGCCCTGGTGGCTTCAATGGCGGTCATGAGCGGTTACGTTGAAACTTTAAAAAGTGCCATGACGGATGTAACGGGAGATATTCAGGTCGTTCGGCGCGGCCGACTTGTCGATGATTGGGCGCAGTTTTCTAAAAAATTAAGAACAACTGAACCACGTATTCAAGCTTTAGCGCGGTTTGGTTATGCTGAATCAATTTTAGCGCATAAGGGTCAAGTCTCGGGCGTGCTTTTTCAAGGTGTTGAATTGCTAGACTTAAAAAAAGTTCTGAATCTAGAAAAACGAATTAAGTCGGGTGCTTTAACCTTAAACGAAGAGCAGATCGTCATTGGTTTAGGATTAGCTAAAAAATTTAATATCCAAGTTGGTGAAAAAATATTTATCGTCGTGCCATTGGCCACTCCCTTCGATTCATCGGGCTTTCGAAGGCAATCAAAGGAGTTCACGGTTACTGGAATTCTTGATTTTGGAAAAAATGAATGGAATGAGCGCCTCATCTTGGGCGATCTAAAATCACTGCAAGGCCTTACGGAAATTGGCGATCGTTACACGGGTGCATTTATAAAATTACTTGATCGCAACGATTCAACCGCGGCAGTCACGAATTTGATGGATCAGTTAGGCGCCGGATACTCAGTCATGGACTGGTACGAAGTAAATCGCAATTTATTCGAAGCGGTATCAATCGAACGGGCCGTTATATTTATCGTCGTCTTACTAATCGTGATTGTTGCGGCCTTCAATATCTCTAGTACCCTTTACGTTTTTATTCGGCAAAAATATTCCGACATTGCCATTTTGAAAGCGCTAGGACTCAGCCGAAAAAAAATTCGAACTATCTTTTTGGGCCAGGGGCTGATCGTTGGTGCGTTGGGCACTGGTTTAGGATTTTTTCTGGGTTATTTGCTTTGCGTTGGATTTATGTACTTACAAAATCATTTCGCGCTTATTTCGGGCTCAGTCTATAAAATTGATAAAATTCAAACGCAAATTCGATGGCTTGATTTATCGGTCATTGGTTTCTCAACGATTGTTATTTGTTTGATTGCAACTTATTCACCGGCCGTTAAAGGCAGCGAATTAGAAGTTGTTGAAGGGTTAAAAAATGGGTAACGAAATTAACGCTAGTGATTTATTAATTGAAGTAAGAGATGTTCATAAAACTTATCAAACGGGCGCTTCAGGTCTTGAAGTTTTAAAGGGTATTACATTTCAAATTAAAAAAGGTGAAGCCGTGTGTTTGCTAGGATCTTCGGGTGCAGGAAAATCTACGCTCTTGCAAATTCTTGGTACGTTAGATCGGCCTACATCTGGCCAAATATTTTATCAGGGACAAAACTTATTAGAATTCAATGATGAATCTTTAGCCCAATTTCGCAATCAAAAAATGGGTTTCGTATTTCAGTTTCACCACTTGATTCAAGAAATGTCAGCCGTAGAAAATGTTATGCTGCCCGCGCTTATAGCAAATGAAAATAGGCAAGAGGCTCGCGATAAGGCGATGAATTGGTTGCAATTTTTAGGTTTGGGCGAACGTACCGAACATTACCCCAGTCAACTGAGTGGGGGAGAGCTTCAACGAGTTGCCATTGCGCGCGCCTTAATCAGAAATCCCGAAGTGCTTTTTGCCGATGAGCCCACCGGAAATTTGGATTCAGCTAATTCGCTTAAAATTCAAGAGCTGTTTTTTGAACTTCGTAGCAAGCTCGGCTTGACGCTGATTGTAGTAACTCACGACTTGAATTTTTCTGCGCTATTTCCTCGTGTCTTTAAAGTCAAAGATGGACGGTTCGCGTAATCTTTGACAAGCTCAGCCAGTCTGGTAGCCTTCTAAAGTTGTGTATAATAAGTTATTAAAAAAATTAGGCTTTTCATTTTTTGCGTTGATGTTATTGGCTCCTATTGGAGCTGATTCGCAAATGCGTCCATCAACTCCAAAAGATAATACGCCAGCCCCGTCAAAACCGACGGGCGTTATTCCTAAGCTGCATCCAGAAGAAGATATTAAGCCTCCGGTCGTGGTCAAAGGGCCAAAGGTTTTATCAATTGAAATTACGGGTCAAAAGAAAATCGAAAAAGAAGCTATTTTAGCGAAGCTTGTTTCCAAAGTGGGCGGCCCTTACTCTGATAAACAAGTTGTTCTAGATATTGAAGCCCTTTATAAAATGGGTTACTTCGTACAAATTGAAGTTTTAAAAGAAACTGCGAATCAAAACGTACATCTTGAATATCACATTATCGAAAAACCAACTGTATCGGAAATTGTGTTTGAAGGTAATAGCGAGGTTAAGGCTGAAGATTTAGAAGCCCAAGCAAGCGTTAAGGCTTATGAAATTTTAGACAACGCCAAAGTAAAAGAAACAATTAGTAAGTTAGAAAAGTTTTACGAAGAAAAAGGATTTTATCTCGTTAAGATTGTGCCGGTTATCGAAGATATTCAAAAAGGTGATACCGTTCGTCTGAAATTCATAATCACCGAAAATGAAAAAGTAAAAGTTAAAAAAATTACCTTCTTAGGTAACACGAACTTAAAAGATTCGTACTTAAAAGGTCGGCTATTTACGCAAGAAGCCGGATTTTTCTCTGGCATGAGCAACTCGGGATCATTTAAGCAAGAGGCTTTCGAGCGCGACATTCAAGTTCTTAAGTACATGTACTGGAACTTAGGTTACGTACAAGTTAAGATCGACCGGCCGTTGATTACGGTTACCCCCGATAAAAAATCAATTTATATCACTTACCACATTGAAGAAGGCGAACAGTATTCGGTCGGAGAAGTTGATTTTGCCGGTGACCTTTTATTTTCAAAGTCAGAGTTGATGTCAGAAATTAAAATTAAAGATAATGGCATTTTTGCCGTTGATGTGATGCAAAAAGATATTGCGGATCTTCAGGCCAAGTACGGCGACTTGGGTTACGCCTTTGCCAACGTGATTCCACGTTATGCGTTTCACGAGCGTGAGAAAAAAGTGGATTTAGTTTTTGAATTCGAAAAAGGTAATAAAGTATATTTTGGCACCATTAACGTGGTCGGAAACTCTAAGACGCGCGATAAAGTATTGCGGCGCGAATTAAAAATCCGCGAGGGTGAACTTTATCATGAAACCCGTAAGCGTAAGTCGCAAGAAAATATTCAGCGACTAGGTTTTTTTGATGAAGTTAATTTTAAAACTAGCACGCCACCAGAAAATCCAACGCAACTTAATATTGATGTTGTTGTTAAAGAACGTAACACCGGTCAGTTGCAATTGACGGCCGGTTACGGCGCCACGCAAGGCCCAAGTATTGGTGGATCCATTCAGCAGAATAATTTTCGTGGATTGGGTCAAACTTTGGGTGCGCGTATTGATGCGACCAGAAACCGACAAGACTACTCTTTAGGTTTAACCGAACCTTACTTAAATGATACTTTATGGTCGGCCGGCTTTGACCTTTTCTACATTGAAAATAAAGAGCGTATTAATTATGACAATCGCAAAACCGGGGCCTCCGTGCGATTCGGACACCCAGTGTTGGGTGATAATTTACGCGCTTACTTGCGGTACAAATTAGATAAAACGGCCTTGTTCGAGAACAAATACACCGACCCTTACTTATTCCCCCTTAAAACCGCTCAAGGTATTACAAGTTCGGCTACGGTGACCTTAGAATATGATACTCGTAATGATCGGTTTACGCCGTCTAAAGGTGTTTACGCCGATGTTTCCTACGAAAGAACTGGCTTAGGTGGTGATCTTCGCTACCAAGAATTCTCGACGCATTTACGATTTTTTCATAATATTTTTTGGGATGTCGTTTGGCGAAATAATCTTACATATTTAAATTTACAATCAATTGATAATGATTCGGAAGTTCCATTTTCAGAACGTTATCAACTTGGCGGTCCCTATACATTGCGTGGATACGGTTCAGGTATGGTCGGTAAGCGCCTGTACTCAGAGGCCAGATATCAAGCCTTAGGAACTAATAACGGAAATCCATTCTACCAAGAAGGTATATCTGAAAAAGAACGCAAACGACGCTCTAATTTAATTTTCGGCGGTACGAAACAGATCTTATTTCAAACCGAATTGCAATACCCACTTATTAAGGATGCGGGTCTTACTGGCGTATTCTTTTATGACGTTGGACAAGCCGAAGATGAAATTATTGGTAATCGAATGATGAGCGATTTTGGTATCGGCTTTCGCTGGCAGTCGCCATTAGGTTTGTTACGTTTTGAATGGGGCTGGCCGATTGATCACGATGATTTTAATACGGATAGCAGCCCTAATTTTGAATTCTCGATTGGTCCGCCATTTTAATTTTATTTGATAGTTTTGTTTTAAGAACTTTATAAAAGGAGTAGTTATGAAAAGTCTAGTTACATTGATTGCGGTTTTAGCGATGTCTTCAATGGCGTCGGCTGATTTTAAATTAGCTTACGTGGATGTACAAAAAGCCATCGAGAAATCAAGCTCGGGTAAAAAAGCCAAAGACGAGATGAAAAAAGAAGCCGAAAAGCGCAATAAAGAATTAGAAAAGAAAAAGGCCGATATTGATAAAATGCGTGAAGATATCGAAAAAAAGCGTTCAGTTTTAGCCGAAGAAGCTTTTGCGAAACGGGCGCAAGATCTTCAAGAAGAAATGCAAAAATTTAACCAAACGGCAGCCAAGGCTCAAGGCGAGCTTCAGAAAAAAGAAGGCGATTTGCTTGCGCCCATCGTTGAAAAAATGAAAAAGGTAATTGAGCGAATTGCAAAAGAAAAAGGTTTGAGCATGGTTATTCAAAGTAATCAAAACGCGCAAATCGTTCTTTACGCCGCGCCGGAAACTGATATTACTGAAGACGTAATTAAGTCATTCGATAAAGAAAAATAGTTTTTATGAAGATTCATCCATCAAGCGTCATTTCATCAGATGTTGTTTTAGATGAAGACGTAGAAATCGGACCTTATTGTAATATCCAAGGCCAAGTTAAAATTGGCCAAGGAACTTACGTCGAAGGGCACGTGACCATTGGTTCGCGCTACGGCGTGGTTGAAATCGGAAAAAATAATCATATTGCACCAGGGGCTGTCATTGGTGGCCCCCCGCAAGATCTCAGTTACAAAGCTGAACCAACCAAGTTAATTATTGGCGATAACAATGTCATTCGTGAGTTTGCAACTTTAAATATTGCCACCAGCAAGGGTGACGGCGCGACCATCATTGGAAACAATTGTTATTTTATGGCGTATTCGCATGTGGGCCATGATTGTAAAATCGGTAACAACGTCGTAGTGGCCAACAGTACACATTTTGGTGGTCATTGCTTCGTCGAAGATAACGTTGTTATCGGCGGCGTCTGTGCCTTCAATCAGTTTTCTAAAATTGGTAAGAATTCTTTTGTGGCGGGTTCAAGTATTGTTAACAAAGACGTACTGCCTTTTTCGCGCGCCCAAGGTAATTACGCAATTGTGCGGGCAACTAACAAGGTTGGTTTACTGCGCAAAGGTTTCACTAAAGACGAAGTCACAAATATTCATAAGGCCATTCGCATTGTGATTATGGGTTCGGCGACGTTAGAAGAAGCTTACCGCCGAATTGAAGATGAATGTAAGCCATCAGAAAATATTAATTATTTAGTTAATTTCATTAAAACCTCAAAACGGGGCATCGCCATTACCAGGGGGGCCACAAGCCCCGCGGATGAGTAATATGAAACTACGGGGCGCAGTTGTCGGAGTTGGATATCTGGGTCAGTTTCATGCGCAAAAAATCAATGCCCACAACGACGCGGAATTAGTTGGAGTGTGCGATTATTCCTGGCCCCAGGCCGAACAAGCCGCTGCAACTTTGAAAACCAAAGCTTTTAAAAAACCCGAAGATTTATTCGGGCAAATTGATTTTGTGAACATCGCCGCCTCGACTCAAGCCCATTATGATTTAGCGGCTTTATTCTTAAAGCAAAAAATTGCGGTCTTCGTTGAAAAACCAATTGCCGCTACCGTCGAGCAAGCCAAAAAGCTGTGTGCGTTAGCCGAAGAAAATAAAACAAAGTTAACCGTTGGTCATATCGAAAGATTTAATCCGGCTTTTCAATTCTTAAAAGAAAGAAAAGAAGGGGCTAGCTATTTAGAAATCAATCGATTAGCTCCATTCCGCCCCCGCGGCAGCGACGTCAGCGTGTTGCACGATTTAATGATTCACGATATTGATCTTATTTATTGGTTATTCAATGAAAAAATTATGGATTTTGAAATTGTTGGTCGTAAACTCATTAAGCCGACTTATGATGACGTATCCGTCAGGCTGACCTTAGCCAATGGCCTGCAAGTAACTATTAATAATTCACGCGTAACCCCGCAGATTATTCGTAATTTCCGTTTAATAAAAAAGAACGAAGTAATTTATGTTAACACGGCGACACTTGAAGCTGAAATACTGACGGCGCAAGCAGCAGACCCATTTCACCATATTGAAAAAATACAGCTGCCAAAACAAGACGCCTTAGCTTTAGAGGTTGATCATTTCATTCAGTGTTTATTAGGTAAAAAAACTTTAGCCATTACGGGCGAAGAGGCGACTAGGGCCTTAGAAACGGTGGAAACCTTTATTGAAAGGCTTGATTCCCAAGCGCAGGTTTTGTCGTGAAACCGCAGATCATGTTTGTGGCGGCCGAAGCTTCAAGCGCCCACTACGCTTTAAAGTTAATTCAGTACTGGCGCAATCAAGGCAAAGATTACACTTATTTTGGCGTAGGATCTAATGCCATGGAAGCTGAAGGCTTTGAGCGCATAGGCAAATCAGAAGAAATGGCGGTGGTTGGGGCCGCTGAAATTTTTGCGCACTTTTCACATTTAAAAAGTGTTTTTAACCAGTTACTAGAACAGGCCCGAATTCGCAAACCCAACGTAGTGGTCGTAATGGACTATCCCGAATTTAATCTTTATTTAGCGCGTAAACTTCACGCCATGGGAATCAAGGTCTACTATTATATTTCGCCGCAAGTGTGGGCGTGGCGCAAAGGTCGAGTTGAAACCATTAAGCGCTTTTGTGAAAAAGCTTTTTTACTATTTCCCTTTGAAGTTGAGTTTTATAAATCTAGAAACGCGCCGTACGAATTCGTGGGTCACCCTTTGCTTGACGAATTTGACGCCGATTTATTAGACCCCATTAAAATTCAATATCAAAAAGAGAAGTACGGAATTAAAAAAACTGAAAAGTTATTAGCCTTGATGCCCGGTTCTCGCCGGGGCGAGCTAGATCAGCATCTTGAAATTCAATTAGAAGTTGCGCGACGCCTATTAAAAAAATACGAAGAACTGCGGCTAGCCATTTTTGTGGCCCCCACGATTAAAAAAGAAGAAATGCTTGCGCGTTTAGAAAATTTTAAATCTCCATATATCTTGTTGCAGGATGATCCTAATAAAATGATAAGCCTTGCAGATTATGTGCTAGTGGCCTCGGGCACCGCCACTTTGATGGTAGGTTTATTACAAAAGCCAATGGTTATAATGTATCGGGTAAAGTGGTTAACGGGCTTATTTGGACGCATGCTAGTTAAAGTGAAATACTTCGGGTTGGTTAATTTGATTTTAGATAAAGAAGTTGTTCCTGAAAGAAAATTAGCCGAAGCCAATCCAGATGAACTCTTTAAGTTAATGGATCGTTTCATTGCCGACCCCACCTACACTCGCGAGACAGTTGAGGCTTTAAAAAAGTTACCGCTGTATCTAGGAGAAAAAGGGGCTACAGCACGAGTCGCACAGGCTTTAGAAAAACATTTATGATATCAAAGGTTTTAAAGGCGATCGAGCCCTTTTACCATCTAGCTTCAACGATTAAAAATTATTGTTATGATCATCAGATTTTACGAACTTACGATTTAACTCCGGCCGTTGTCTCGATTGGAAATTTATCTTTCGGTGGTACCGGAAAAACGCCTTGCATTGAATTTTTAGCACGTGAATTATCTAGTGCCTTCAACGTGGCCATTATTTGCCGAAGCTACAAATCACATTTGGCAGATGCCACCGAGGTTGATTTAGAACACCCACAGGCCGCAAGTTACTTCGGCGATGAAGCAAGCTTACTAAAAAAAAAATTACCCCAATGTCGCGTCTATGCGGGCCCCACTAAGTACCTGACTGCGCAGTTAGCCAGTGAAAGTCAGCCCGACGTAATATTGATTGATGATGGCTTTAGTCACCGACAACTCAAGCGCGATTTTGATTTAGTATTAATTGACGCGACGGAACCGCAAGATTACTTACGCGAAGGGTTATCAAGCCTAAAGCGCTGTCATGCAATTATATTTACGAAAACTAATTTGACCGTCGCCGAGCAAGTTCAAGAACTAAAGCAAAAAATCCTGCATTATGCGCCGCAATTGCACTCTTCTATTTTTTATGCACAGTCGAAGACTTCATTAGATTTAGCTAGCTTGGCCCCCCTTTTTATTTTCTGTGGATTAGCTAAACCTAAATCTTTTCAAAATTCTTTGACGGAGATTGGATTCAAAGTCGCTCATACCGAATTTTTTGCTGATCACTTTGCCTACGGCCCTGAGGTTGAAGCCCGTTTGCATAACCAATTTGTATCTTTAAAGAAAAATAAACCTGAATTAGTGCTTGTGACCACCGAAAAAGATCGAATTAAATTAACGCATCCTGAATTACTTAAAAATTTGCATGTAGCTGAATATAAAATGATTTTAACTGAGTCAGATAAAGTAGGTTTACTTGAAAAAATTAGGTCAAATCTGTAGCTGGGTAATCGCTATTATCTGGCGATTTCTACCGTGGAAAGTTAATAAACTTTTAGGAAAATCTTTAGCATTTTTATGGATTGATGTGCTGGGTGTTCGACGCCAAGTTATTAATGATAATCTAGAAATCGCTTTTCCCAACATGCCGCTGGAAAAAAAAACGGAAATTGCGAGGGCCTCAATGGTTTCTTTATGCCGCAGTTTTTTTGACGTTATGAAAATTCCGTCGCTGACGACCGCTTGGATTGAAAAGAATGTTCAATTTCACGGCCTAGGCGAATTTCAACACTTAAAAAGTAAGCACCAAAAAGTTCTATTTTTAACTCTGCATTTGGGCAGCGGCGACTTAAGCGCTGCGGTATTAAGTCAAACGGTTATTCCCTGTTCATTAATTACGAAAAAATTTCGAAGTGCATTTTTAGATTCATTTTGGTTTTCGCTGCGATCGCGGTCGCTTACTGAATTTATCGATGCCCATTCAAGCAAAAATGTTTTCGAGATTCTGGGCGCCCTCAAGCGTAATCGTGGAATTTTTTTCGTGCTAGATCAGTTTATGGGAAAGCCATACGGGGTCGAATCTACGTTTTTTGGGGTAAAAACAGGCACGGCCTATGGTCTAGCCCTATTCGCCAAGAAGACAAAGGTGCCGGTAGTGCCCATCTATACGTTTTGGGATGACAAAGATAAACTCCATATTTACATAGAGCCTGCGATTGATTTGAGCGCCGAATTCAGTGACACTAAGAATGACACGAATGCAGCGATCACGAATAAATTTAATCGCGCCTTAGAAAAAATTATCAGCAATCATCCGCATCACTGGATGTGGGTGCATAGAAGATGGAAGACATTCGAATGAACATCTCAAAATGTATTTTTATTTTGGCGTTAATCGGTACAAGTTGTTCATCAAAATTCTTAAAATACGAAAAAGCTGAACAGCTTGCAAAAAACTCAGAGTTTGAAAATAAGGTAAAAATTATTGAGACACCAGAGGTTGCATCAACTACGCCATCAAGTGATGTGTCAACTGCCTCAAAATCGACTCAAGCCTCGATACCAATTACGACTACGACCACGACCACAACCACAATTAAAAAAACCACTAAGCGAAGCAATACGAAGAAGGCCGCTGCCGCCGAACTAGCCGCCGCGATCCCCACTGAGCGCCAGCCCACCCTTGAAGATAATGAAGGTTTTTCCAATGTGCGCCGGCCTTTGGCCGACCCATTCCGCGTTGGTGAAAGGGTAGTGCATTCAGTTAGTTATTTTACCGCGCACGCCGGTACGCTTACATTTTCGGTTAAACCTTACGTGCAGGTCAACGGGCGTCGATCGTATAATTTTGTAACCGATATTCAGTCAAGCCAGCTATTTTCGAGTTTTTATTCGGCCGAAGACCGAGTTGAAACTTATGTTGATTATGAAGATTTAGTGCCGCACGTTTTTAAATTGAAAATTAAAGAATCAGGTCAATTAAAAGAAGCGCAATCTTATTTTGATCAGCAAACGCTGAAGGCCAATTACTGGGAAAATAAATATACCGAAAAAGATGGCCACGAAGAAAAAAAACAGGCCTGGGATTTATTGCCCTATTCGCAAAACGCATTCAGCTCGATTTACTACATGCGAATTTTCAAATGGCAAATTGGCAAAGAGTACGCCTTCCGTGTGTCAGACGATGGCAAGAATGTTATTTTCAAGGGCAAAGCTTTAGAGCGCATCACTTTAGATACGAAGGCTGGCCAATTTAAAGCCATTAAAATCAGGGCTGAAATCGTTTCCCGAGGGGCTTTAAGTCAAACGGGTGATTTACTTCTTTGGATTTCAGATGATGAGCATAGATATATTTTAAGAATTGAAGCAAAAATCAAAATCGGTACGCTGGTCTCTGAAGTGACAAGTATTCATCCGGGGTAATTCGCGCATGAAAACTAAAAAAGCTCACGTTGTTATTCAAACCGCTTTTTTTGGTGATCTCATTTTATCTATTCCGCTATTTCGTCGAATAAAAAAAATGTGGCCACAGCACGACTTGGTCATCGTTTGCAAAAAAGGCTTAGGCGATTTTTTACTTAAAGAAAAAATTGTAGACCGTTGCCTTGAAGTCGTAAAGGGCGATCGATTATCTTACCGTCAAGCTTTACGTGAGCTTAACTCGTACCACGTTAAAAACGTTTATTGCGTTCATCGTTCAACGCGAAGCTTGTTGTTTACGGCTCAGATCAAAGCCGAAAAAAAAATTGGCTACGCTAGCTTTATGGGCTTTTGGGTACTAGATGAATTAATTGAGTTTATTACTGAGTGGCCCGAAGTGATGCGTCTGATGAAAATATTAGAATCGACTGACCCCGCTACCGAGCGGGCCTTACGAACCGAAGACTGGCAGCAATTAAATCATTCAAATCCTGCAGGCGAATTACCTTTTTTACCGACAGCATTTGCTTTTGAAAAAAAAGAACAAGTTAACGATCAATTGAAACCTGCCATTGCGCTGTTTCCCGGAAGCGTTTGGGCCACAAAGAAATGGATGCAAGAAGGCTACGCGGCCGTGGCTAGATATTTCTTAAATAAGGGCTACGCCGTCGATTTAATGGGCGGACCCGATGAAAAAGTTTTATGCGAATTAATTGCGGGCGAGGCGCGGGGCGCACAAGTGCTTGCGGGCCAACTTTCAATCAGCGAATCAATCAAGCGGGTCGCCAACTACCAATTAGTTATTTGTAATGACAGCGCTTCAACCCATATGGCTTCTTATCAACACGTGCCCGTGGTCAGTATTTTCGGGCCAACAACTTTAGATCTTGGCTTTAGACCCTGGACAAATAAAGCGCGTATAATTGAAAATAAAAATTTAGATTGTCGGCCTTGTGGTAAACACGGCCACGATAAATGCCCGCTGGGGCACCATCACTGCATGAAACATATATCGCCTGATATGGTTATTGCCGCCGCAGAAGCTCTATTAATATTGTGACTTCGTTTTAATGCTATTCAGAAAAATCTTTTACGTTGATCGAATACTTTCGAATTTTTCGTAAAAGCGTATTCTTCGGAATATTCGCTTGCGCGACCGTTTGATTGATTTTTCCTTTATTTGCTTTCAGCGCGCTCATAATAAAATCTTTTTCGGCCTGCTCTTTATAAATTTCAAAATCTAACGGGCCTGATAAGTTTTTATTTTGTGGTTGGCCGCCGAGCGTTCCTGCGGCCGTACTATCAACGGCTTTGCTGACGGGCACGCGGATTTGATCGGGTAAACTTGAGGTTGTCATAATCGAAGTTGATTCAACGATGAAAGCGCGTTCAATCACATTTTCAAGCTCACGAATATTTCCGGGCCAACGATATTTTTTCATAAGTTCTAAACATTCGGGCTCAAGGCTAAGGATAGTTTTATTATGCTCTTTAGAAAATTTTTGTAAAAAGGTTGTGGCTAAAACGGGAATATCATCGGGCCGCTCACGTAAAGGTGGAATAAATATTGGCATCACGTTCAGCCGATAAAATAAGTCTTCCCGAAAGTCGCCGGTCTCCATCATCTTTTCTAAATTTCGATTGGTGGCGGCGATAATACGCGCATTTGTTTTTACTTCGCGGTTACTTCCTACCGGCGTAAACTTTTTCTCTTGCAGGGCGCGCAGTAATTTAACCTGCATCTCGGGTTTTAATTCGCCGATTTCATCTAAGAAAAGAGTGCCATTATTAGCAAGTTGAAACTTTCCGATTTTTCGCTCGATGGCGCCCGTGAAGGCCCCTTTTTCGTGGCCAAAAAATTCACTTTCCATTAGGTTTTCGGGGATTGCGCCGCAGTTGACGGCCACAAATGTACCGCTTTTCCGAGGCGAATTGAAATGGATTGCTTTGGCGACCAGTTCTTTACCTGTTCCATTTTCTCCGCGAATAAGAACGGTCGTTTCTACCTTGCACAGTTTGTAAATAAGATTGAAGACTTCCTTCATTTTCGTGTTGTTACCCACGATTTCGCTATCGATGTCATCATCAAAAATAGGGTTTGAAGCCGTCAAGTTCGAAACCATTTCGTGCGCTTCGATACTTTTTTTAACGATGTCAGTTAGTTTTTCAGGACTAACTGGTTTTTCTAGGTAGTCGTAAGCCCCTTCTTTAATGGCGGTGACGGCATCATTCAAGTTTGAATGGGCAGTCATGATAACAACGAATGTTCTTGGGTCATGCTCTTTAATTTGCGTAAGCGCTTGCAGGCCATCCATTTCGGGCATGCGAACGTCCATTAAAATTAAATCGTAAAATTGGGCTTTCACTTTGTCTAAAGCCTCGCGGCCGTTACTGGCCTCTTCAATTTCAAAATTGATTTGCATGTTGGTATTTTGTAAAATCGAGACGACCGATTTTCTTAACTCTAACTCGTCATCAACAATCAAAGTTTTTAATGTCATCATATCTTCTCCACGATCATTACAAGACTCCTGCGGCTACTTCGTCAGTTTCTAGCGGAAGTCTTACAAAAAATGTTGTTCCTTTGCCCAGTTCAGATTGCAACGAAATACGACCCCCGTGCAATTCTATGAAGTATTTCACCAAATAAAGTCCTAGTCCAGTGCCCTTTGTTTTATGATCTTGCGACTTGCCTCGTACAAATTTTTTCCAAACTTGATCTTGGTCTTCGGGCTGTATACCTTCGCCGCTGTCGGCAATCTCGACAAATACCTCAGTTTCGGATTCAAAAGATTTGATTTTAACGAACCCTTCATCGGGCGTGTATTTGATGGCGTTCTCGATGATATTGAGAAATACTTCGGTCATGAGCGTCACATCAAGTTCAATCAAAAACATCGGCTCTAATGTCATTTCTAATTGAATTTTTTTAGATGTGGCCAAGGGCTTCAACCGGTCTACAACATTTTCAATAATGCCATTGATATCGGCGGTTTCTTTTAAAATTTTGAATTCGCGCGATTCAACTCGTAGTACTTTTAGAATTGATTGAATATAGCGGTTTAGTTCTTCCGAGTAAATTTTAAGGCTAGAAAGATCACTATGTAGCTCGGGCGCAAGTTGGCTTTGGGTCAGTACCCGGTCAAGCACCGCCTGAATTTTAGCAATTGGAGTTTTAAGATCATGACTGATTAAACTTACAAAATTATTTTTAAGTTGTTCCAGTTCCGCAAAGTAACTTTGTTCTTGTTGTAACTTCGAGTGGGCCTGTTCTATTTTTAACGCCTGATACCCAATAAATAAGACCCAGATCAAAATAAAAAGGCTAATTGAGCTGACGACGGGGACCCAAATCGCGAAGCTGTCAAAAATCCAGGCCGAAAAAGCCGCAACGGCGGTTGTCATCCAAACGAAGAAAAACAACGCTACCGTTTGCGGGTAGTGGGTAATCACTAAAACGGCCAAGAGGGTTAGTAAAAATAAAAAGAATGCGTAAACAAACCCCGACAATTTTTTTATAAAACTACGGCTAAGAATATTCTCGGTAATTTGTCCCCAGAACTCATGCCGCGACATTTGGCCCAACGGCGTTTGCAATTGCGAATTCAAAGATTTTTCTGAACCAATGATTACAATTTTATCCTTAAAAAAATCTTTGTTAAACTGAGGGTTCATCACGTCCGAGACGCTGACTTCTTTAAATAAATTTGTGCCCTTGTAATTGATGTTAACCACCGTTGCCGCCGAATTTTTAGCTGGCAATCCGACTAACCGCTGTGCAATATTCGGCAACGTATCAGGACTTAAAAAAAGTCGGCGCGTTACGCCATCGTCATCTTTCAGGGCATCAACGTGGCCTAAGTTCGATCGATCAGGGCGTGTCGCCAGTGGTAAAGAAAGTTTTTCGGGCTCGCTTGAGTTTGTGGCCCAAAAGATTCGCTTATCTTTAAAAATAATAATTTCTTCAGAGGTAAGATGCACTTGCCCGATATTATCGCCCAAGTAAAGGGTTACTCCAATTCGGCGGGGGTTTTGTGCTAAAATCTTTGAAAGCACATCGACCCAAACTTTGCGGTCCCAATAAAAGCTGTCGCTTAAGTCTGAAAGTTCGTTGGTATTTATTAATGAACTCGTTTTAAGATCATAAATTTTTGTGAAGTCAGAAGTTTTAAGGGTGACTAGTACAATCTCTTGCGTGGACTTTTGCGCGCCCCTAAGGCGAAAACGAATGTCATAGGTGCCGTTTTCGTCGAATTTAAGAAAAAAAAGAGCAAAAACCCAACAGAGCAGGGCTCTTGTCCAAAAACCCCGTTTTGAATAGATCCAGCGGATCCATACTGTCACTCGACTTAATGATCTTTTCACGCAATGCAAAATAACGAATTTCAGTCGTTATTTCAACTGCTTAATAGGTAAAATAAGCCATGGAATGGATTCGCTCACAAGATCAGGCCTTACCGCACTTTAAATCGTCGGTATTGACCATTGGAAATTTCGACGGTGTTCATCGTGGACACCAAAAGCTAATGAAGGAATTAATTACGCAGGCCCGTACAGACGAAGCGCCAAGTGTTGTGTGCACTTTTAGACCTCACCCCCGAACGGTGCTAAAACCCAGCGAGCCGTACGCACGCATGTTTGATTATCGCGATCAAGCAGAAGTCATGGCCCCGCTGGGAATTGATTATTTAATTGAAGAAAAATTTAGTAAAGATTTTTCGTTGATGTCGGCCACTCAATTTATGGAAGACTATATCGAAAAAATATTTCACCCATTGCACCTTGTGATTGGTTACGATTTTAATTTTGGTAAATCACGAGAAGGCAATGCTGATTTTCTTGAAGATTTTTGCAAACGGAAAAAATGGAAACTAACAATTGTTGGCGCTTACGAACAAGATGGGCAAATCGTATCGTCATCCCTTATTCGCAAGCTTCTTGAACATGGCGATTTAAAGAAAGCGGAAGAGTATTTAGGTCGACCTTTCTATCTGCGTGGCCCCGTTCGCCTCGGTTACCAGAGGGGTCGAACGCTCGGAGTGCCAACGGCCAACATCAGTCCCGAGATTGATTTTGTGCCTCGGCAGGGCGTTTATTTTTCTTGGGCTTACCTAAACGAAAAAAAATATCCATCCATTACCAACATCGGATACAACCCAACTTTCGAACAAGCCGACAGTTACCTGAAAGTGGAGACCCATTTGTTTAATTTTGAAGAAGACATTTACGGCGAGCATCTTAAAGTAGAACTTTGTCAATTTCACCGTGATGAAATTAAGTTTGCTTCTTTTGATTTACTTAAAACTCAAATCTATAAAGATTTGTCTCTTGGCAAAAGCTATTTTGGTATCGAATGAAAAAAACTGTATATGGCTTTTCTAAAATTGCCGCCGATTTAAGTGTGAAAGACCACCCGCAATTTAATGAAAAATTTGATTTTATTGCCAATGAAGATTTAACCGCAGCAGCAACATTGGCTCGCAATTTTGATTTTATTTTGCTGGGCGATGGAGATTATGAACAATTTAGACCACTGATTAAGGCTATCGGCTGGAAAATTAATCATTTAAGTGTCGCCGATTTAATTGTCCGCGAAGCTAATCATTATCGTCCAATGAACCTAGAGGCCGATTGCATTCTGCACGCAATTCAAACCCATATGGTTACGATGAGTACATCAACGACAGTTTTAGTTATTGGCTATTTTGATTTTGTTTTAAGTGTAGCCGCAAAACTTGCGCTGGCGGGGTTTTCAAAATTTATTATTTCGTTGGCGAATGATTCTCAATTTACGATTATTAAAAAGCGGTTAGCTGAATTTATTTTTAATTTAGATATAAAATACGTTAGCTTGAATGAGCTCACGCAAATTCAACAGACCAGTTCACTGTTAATCTCAAATCTCAGCGAGAAAGTGAATCAAGAAGCCTATGAGTCATTAACTTACTTTAATTTCCTGTCGGCCGGAGGGGTTTTCGTTGATGCGCACTCGCAAAGTAATACGTCGTTAATCGAAGAAGCACGTCGGGCCGAGCTAAATGTCATTGAAGAAAGCGAAATTTTAACCCTAAAATTTAAAACCATGGTCGATTTATCCAAAAACCCTTCCTAGGTCTAGTTACAAAAAACGTCACAATCATTAAAATGTCTGTATGTTGCCGAATAAATTGGGAGAAATATTAATCAAGCAGGGGCTCATCCGTGCGGACCAACTTCAAGCGGCAACGACTGAAGCTGAGCGCACAAAAAATCGGTTAGGGCCTATTTTAGTCAGCTTGGGCTTTTTAAAAGACTCACAAATTTTACGTGCATTAGAAAAACAATACGGAATGCCCGGAGTCGACGTTGCCCAATTCGAAATTGAACAATCGGTAACTACAATCATCAATCGTGATTTTTGTGAAAAGCATTGCATAATGCCACTGTCTAAAGCGGGCGCCACGTTGGTGGTCGCATTTTCTGACCCTAGCAATTTGCAGGTTCGCGATGATTTACGATATCTAACTAAATGTAAAATTCAACCGGTTGTTGCAACTGAAAACACAATAATGACCGCCATTGAAAAATATTACTCATTAACCACTGGAGATTTAGTAACCCAAGGTGAAGAGGCCGAAATTGAAACGCAGACGCTATCTACTAATGCCTCCGCGGTTGAAGTGGGAAACCCTTCTGGCGGTGATGCGCCGGTTGTTAAATTCGTTAACGGAATTTTAGTCGAGGCCATTCGGCGCCGCGCTTCTGATATTCATTTTGAGCCTTACGAAACTAAATTTAGAGTTAGATTTCGGGTCGACGGAGGGCTAATTGAAGCGGCCGCGCCGCCGTTGAATTCAGGTCCGGCAATTTGCTCGCGCATTAAAATTATGTCGAAAATGGACATCGCGGAAAAGCGCCGTCCCCAAGATGGCCGGCTTAAAATTAAATTAAACAAAGAAAATCGCGAGATGGATTTTCGGGTTAACTCGGTCCCCACAATGTGGGGCGAAAAAATTGTCATGCGCTTGCTAGATAAGAATACATTACAAACAGATATGACAAAGCTTGGATTTGAAGAAGAAGATTTAAAAATTTTTAAAGCCGCGATTAGCTTACCGCAAGGTATGATTCTAATTACCGGGCCCACTGGCTCGGGTAAAACTTCGACAATTTATTCAGCGTTAACGACGCTTAATAAAACTGATACAAATATTAGTACGGCCGAAGATCCAATCGAGTTTAATTTAGAGGGTATTAATCAAGTGCAGATGAACAGTGAAATCGATCTGAACTTTTCGACGGCGTTGCGGGCATTCTTACGTCAAGATCCCGACGTTATTATGGTGGGCGAAATTCGTGACTTAGAGACCGCCGAGATATCTTTCAAGGCGGCATCGACGGGTCACATGGTTGTAAGTACGCTTCATACCAACGATGCACCCGCAACCATTACGCGATTAACCGAAATGGGCATTGCCCCTTACTTAATAACATCGACGTTAAACTTAGTAGTCGCACAACGTCTTGTGGGACGCATCTGCGAAGCTTGTAAAGAAGCCATTCAGCTGCCGGAAGATACCTTATTAAATTTAGGAATTCCCAAAGTTGATATACCGAGATTTCAAATTGCACGTGGCAAGGGTTGCCCCTCGTGCAATGGCACGGGGATCAAGGGCCGTATCGCTATTTTTGAATTAATGCCAATGACCGAAAAAATTAAAGAAGCTATTTTAAGAAATGCCAGTAGTAGTGAGCTTCGTAGAATCTGCAGTCAGTCGGGCGTTCGTACTTTACGTCGAAGTGCGCTGTTAAAATTAGCGCGTGGACAAACAACGGTGGAAGAAGTGATGAACTCTTCGGTCAGGGATGATTTATGATTGAAACGCTATTGGACCAGTCAGTTCTACGGCAAGGCCACGAGATTTCTTTTATTCTCGGACATAAGATACTAGCAAAAACCAGCCAAGACTGGTTTGAATTGCAGGGCGAAGCTTTGAACGTTTCTGATTGGGAAGATTTAAAAGATTTTTGTCTGCATTCAAATGAAAAAATACAGCTTGAAACCAAAGGGTTTGTGACCGGCCTCTATCAATCCGAAAAATATGCATGGCGATTTTCTTTCGTAGAAAAAAAAGATTGTTTTAGGGCCTACTTGTCAGCCTTTAAAACCAGCGATGATCTACAGTCTGGAATTGAGTACCCATTATTTTGGGATTCAGTTAAAAAAGATAAAGGGTTATTTATTATCGGAGGCGAGCGCCGCCAGGGTAAATCGACCTTGCTGGGTGAAATTATAACCAACGTTCAAAACAATAAAATGTCGCTAACGGGAATTCATTCGGTTAATCAGCAGCAGAAATGGCCGCAACTAGATTCTATTGTGCATTTAGGGGCTGATTCGGTTGATTGGGAAAGCCAACATATTCTTTACGAAGGTCTCGAGCGAATTATTGTCGATTTTAATAATGTAAAAAATTGGAAAAAATGGATTGAGTTCGCCGAGCAAGGACAATCAGTCTTTATTAGCGTGGGCCTTAATTCAATTACCACCTTATTGTACAAATTAGCTTCTGACTTAGATGAATCGATGATGAGTCGCTTTATTCAAGTATTTAACGGCGCCATTGTACAAAAGTTAGCATCGGCAAATAAAGTTGCGTTACATGAAATTTTAGTCTGCCGCGAAAAAGAAAAAAAGAACTTGCTTCGTTACTATGAGCAAAAACAAAATTTTCAATTACTGAACTTAACCGAGATCTCGACGGAAGCGTACCAAACCCTTAATCAGTCAATCTTACAAAGAATGATTAGACGCAAATTAGATGTGCAAAGCGCATTTGCGGTTTCGGATGCTCCAGATGACCTTGACGCCCAACTAAAAAAGATGGGGCTTTAGATGCCGGTTTTTAATTATCAGGCGCGATCCGTATCCGGCCGTATCACTCAAGGCAAGCTCGATGCGCGTGACGAAGCCGACGCACGAATCAAATTGCGATCCAAGCAATTGTTGCCGGTAAAAATCACGATGCAGGCTGCGGCCACCGATGGCAACGATTTAGAAAAATTAATCAAAGGTTTTTTTGAGACGCGAATTAAATCAAAGGATTTACAACTTTTTACGCGTCAGTTTGCGACGTTAATTAATGCGGGTATTCAAATCGCAGATGCATTAAGGATATTATATGATGGCGCAACGAACCCACTTTTAAAGGAATCTTTACTGCAAATTAGATCTTCAATTGATACCGGAAAAAGACTGTCGGATTCAATGATGCAGCATCCGCGGGTTTTCGACCGCCTTTATTGCAATATGATTCAGGCCGGAGAAGAGGCCGGCATGATTGATACGATTTTGTTAAGATTAGCGTCTTACATCGAAAAAAATGAAAAAATTAAAAATCAAGTTAAGGGTGCGCTGGTTATGCCGGCCGTTATTACCGTGGTTGCTTTTTGCGTGATTACCGGAATTATTGTTTTCGTAATCCCCAAGTTTCAGGGTTTTTATTCAAACTCTGGAAAAGCGCTTCCCTTTTTGACGCAATCCCTAGTTGATTTATCAGATTTACTTCGAAAGCATTGGTTATTATTAATTATTGCAGTAACCGGATCGATTACTTCATTCATCTATTATATCAATACACCCGAAGGTAAAAAGCAGATCGATACTTTTATGATTAATGCGCCCTTATTTGGAGATATCATTCAGAAATCAAGTGTGGCCCGCATGAGCCGCACCCTTTCGACCTTACTGTCGTCGGGGATTGGATTAATCGAAGCCATTGATATTGCTTCGCGTACGGCTGGCAATTATGTCATTGAAAAGGCGTTAGCAAGTTGCCGCGAATCGGTGATGGTAGGTAAGCCTTTTAATGTTCCCTTATCGAAACAAAAAGAAATTCCCCAAATGGTCTCACAAATGGTTGCCGTCGGTGAGCAGTCTGGTGCGATCGATACAATGTTAGCAAAGGTAGCCGATTTTTATGAAGATGAAGTCGAAAACGCGGTTAAGGCCTTAACATCATTAATTGAGCCCTTAATGATGGTGATTTTGGGTGGAATTATTGCGGTAGTTTTGATTGCCATGTACTTACCGATTTTTGGGCTTGGCGATACAATGGGATGACGATGACACAAACTAAAGGCCTCAACTTTTTATTACAGGCGCAATCAAGAAAAAGTCTTCGTACTTTTATCTTATTTGCGTACTTTGCAATTTTTCAGATTTTGATTTTACTACAGAAGCCTTTCGTGCAATTAGACTTTGTTATAATTTTTTATGGATCATTTAGTTTGCTTTTCGCTCACCATTTTTATTTGCATTACCAAAAAGATTATAAGCCCCAAGCGCTGTTGAATTTCTTTTCTTACTTTTTTGATTTCATCATAATGATTTATTTTATGAAGTCTTTTCCGCAACTTTCAAGTTTTTTATTAGTGCTGCAACTTTTTATGCTTTTTGTTGCTAGTTTTGAATTAAGCTTTGTTAGTTTGTGTGCCTTGGGCTTCTTAGCTTCTGTGGGCACTTCAGTTATCAACCTAACAAATTTTCAATCTGGTTCCGTGCAAAATTTACTTTCGCTAACCTTATTTAATCTGTCATATGTGGCCGTTATAGTAATTGCGGGTCAACTTAAAAACGATATTTATTCTATGCAAATCGATTTGACTCAAACGCGCAAAAAATGGAAATCACAAGCTGAATTTTCTAAAACCTTAATCGAAAAAATGCCATTGGGGCTCATCGTAGCGCAGGCTAATAGCCACGTGATCATGCAAAATTCATATTTAGATAAAAAAATTAAATTGAATTTTGCCCAAATTAAAAATTTAGTTAGCCGCCAGAATAATCGGGGTACGAGCCAGCTTGATTATACCTACATGTCTCCGGGTACCGAGCCTAAAATTTTAGAAATCGAAAACGCCGAATATTTCGATGAAGATGTTGGCGAAGCCCTGTCGATTTATTTACTTAAAGATGTGACTGAACTGCGGCAACTCGAAAATGATCTTAAACAAAAAGATAAGTTAGCGACGATCGGCCAATTGGCGGCCGGAATTGCGCACGAAATTCGAAATCCGTTGGCGGGCATTAGCGGAAGTATTCAATTGTTGTCGCAAGATAATGACCATGTTGATCCAGACCAAAAAAAATTAATGAGTATAGTTTTGAAAGAAATTGATCGCCTTAATGATCTTATCACCGAATTTTTAGACTACGCTAAGCCAGAAAAAAAGCCCGACCAGCGAATCAATTTAAAAAGCTTAGCGGATGAGGTGATTCAGGTCGTAAAGTCTCATAAAGAGGTATCAAGTACTTTACGGTGGGACGTGCATTTGACGCCTCAATTTGTTTTGGGTTACTCAGAAAAATTAAAACAAGCCCTGCTGAATATTATAATTAACGCTATTCAAGCGGTTAAAAGTCGGCCCGATCCAGTTATTTTGATTTCACTAACAAATGATGAAAAAAATGTTATTCTTTCAGTTAAAGACAATGGTTCTGGAATTTCACCAGAAACGCAAAAAAGAATGTTTGATCCATTTCACACGACAAAGCCAAAAGGCACGGGCCTAGGCTTAGCGATTACGCATAAAATTTTAGATGCGCACCAGGCGCAGATTATCGTGAACAGTGAAATCGACAAAGGAACTGAATTTAAAATTAAATTCCCGATCTAAAGCTAAAACTTAAGAACGGATATTAAAAGAGGAGTGTTAGAATGAAATCGCGAATACTAGTTGTTGATGACGAAGAATCAATACGCGAATTTTTAGAAATCATGTTGAAAAAAGAAGGTTACGAAGTGACAACGGCCGAAGATGGCCTGCGCGCGAAAGACATTCTATCGAAAAAATCATTTGATATGGTTATCTCAGATATGCAAATGCCCAATATGACGGGGATTGAATTACTGAAATACGTAAAAGAAAGCTATCCAGAATTGGTTTTTATGATGATCACGGCTTTTGGAACAACCGAGACCGCCGTTGATGCCATGAAAATGGGGGCTTATGATTACGTAACCAAGCCATTTAAGATTGACGAAGTTCGCCTTAATATTGCCAATGCCCTGCGATCTAAAAATTTAGAAACCGAAGTGCGCGTTCTGAAAAAAGAATTAGTTAAAGAATATTCATTTCAGAATATGATTGGTAATTCGGCTGCCATGCATACGATTTTTGACTTAGTGAAGCGCGTATCGCAGGCGCCAACAAATGTCTTAATCACGGGAGAATCAGGTACCGGTAAAGAAGTGGTCGCTAAGGCCATTCATTATAATGGTCCCCTTAAAGATCGTCCGTTTGTAACTATCAATTGCGGCGCTATTCCTGAAAATTTAATGGAATCAGAAATGTTCGGCCACAAAAAAGGCTCCTTCACGGGGGCTATTGCCGACAAATCTGGTTTATTTGAGGTTGCAGATGGCGGAACATTATTTTTAGATGAAGTGGGCGAGTTACCCGTTTCAATTCAGGTTAAATTATTACGTGCCATCCAAGAACGCGTAATCCGTCGCGTGGGAGCCACGGACGACATGAAAGTAGAAGTTCGTATTATTGCCGCCACAAACCGTAATTTAGAAGATATGGTTTCGAAGGGCACGTTCCGACAAGATTTATTTTATCGCCTTAACGTCATTGGCATTCGAACGCCGTCGCTGCGTGAGCGCAGTGATGACATTCCGTTGTTAGCTAATTTTTTCTTGCGCAAGTATAATGAAAAATTGAATAAGGCTATTGCGATGATATCAAATGAGGCGATGGAAATATTAAAAAAGTATAATTACCCCGGAAACGTTCGTGAATTAGAAAATATGATCGAGCGAACTGTGGCCCTAGAAGCCGGCTCAACGATCTTGCCAGAGTCTTTGCCACCAATGGTTAATACGACATCCGGTCGAAAAATGGCTTCTAGTAATGAAATTGAAATTGGCGATGAAGGCTTAGACCTTGATAAAGTAATGGGTCAAATTGAAAAAGAGCTATTGGTGAAAGCTATACACTCGGCGGGTGGTATTAAGAAAAAAGCCGCTAAGCTTTTGCATATCTCATTTCGATCAATGCGCTACCGAATTGAAAAGTACAATTTGGGGGTTGTTGGTGAAGATGAACTTGATGATGAATAGTCATCAAGTTCGCAATGTTAAATAATTTACTAGTTATGAAGTTGTGACTCTTCAAGGCTGTCATCATCAAGAGAACTTACGTAATTTACCTGAACATTTTTAAGATATTCAGGTAGACTCTTTAAAATTATCTCTAATTTTTCCGTATCACTTTTCGCAGCCAAATTTTCGAACTGCTTTCCAACTTCACCTAGGTAATCAAACCCGTAACTAGAGCAAGCGCCCTTCCAGTTGTGGCCAATTTTCTTAATTTTATCAAAATCTTTTTCGCTAAGCGCTTGGTTTAAAATCACTAGATCAGTTGCTTTATTTTTTAAAAAGCCTGGTATTAAATCCGCAAGCATATCTTCAACCGAAACCTGATCAGAATATTTTTCTGTAAAATTTTGATTCAACATAAAACCTCCTAAGTTCGTGCCTAGACTTAAGTTGGGCACTTAAATCACGCAGTCATTAATTAAGCGAACGATAAATTAAATCCAATTCTAGTAACAAAGCAAGCAACATGCCCGCAAATACATATGCTGCTAACATTCCTGAAGCATTATAACTGTAGATATTAGTCCCCGCATTTCTAAATTGCCCCTGTTGCTAGACCTTTAAGCTTGCTTAAAAAGCGCGTATTCGTTTTCAACTGGTTCCATTATGGTCCCACTTTTGCCTTACTAGTTAATGTAGACTATTTCAAAAGGAGGGGTATGGATGCGCAGTCTTTTATACAAAATGCTTCTTTAGACTCAAGCAAGCAAGCTGAGCCAAGAGCACTACCAAAGAAAATTCTAGTCGTCGAAGACGATACCAGTATGACGGTTCTGGTCGGTAAAGCTATTTTAGACGCTTTTTCAGACGCGGAAATTCAGTGGGCTTCAAGTCTCGAACAAGCGGTGACCCAATTAATTCAAAACACCGATATCGGCGAGAAAGCCCCGTATGATTTAATTATCGCGGATATATTCTTAGAAGGAAACGGTACCGGCCTTGATTTATGGAAAGTTCTCAGTGGAACTTATCCGACAATTCCATTTTTAGTTATATCTTCTTTGGCGGAAGAACAAGTCATCTCTGCACTCAATGACGAGCAAAAAAAGGGTCTGGTTTACTTAAAGAAACCATTTCAATTCGCACAATGTCGACAAAGTATAAAAAACATTTTGTCGTAGAAAGGATTTATGTCAACGCTAGATGAGAACACACTATTAGATTCGCATGAAAAGCACCAACAAATGGCGCGCTTGATTATACTTCGCTTAGCCGCCTCTTGGCTTGAAAAACAGAATTGGGTCGACTCACCGTATGGAGGTCAAAACCCGGTTCAAGATTTATTATTTCAAGCGCAACTTGCGGCAAATCAAGTATGGGAAGATTTTTTTGCTAAAAACAAAAATAGTTTTAACTATGATGTTTCTAGAATTAAAAATCAAATTTTGCAGATGAGTGAGTTAAGCCCCGAGCTGAAAGAATTCTTTCAGCGTCGGTTGCTTGATGAGGAACATTTGTTATCGGGCACGGCTTAAATAAAAAAATTTAAGCACTAAATCAGCTTTTGAATAAGCTGATTAGTTGGCAGTACCCGTATTAAAATGCGTATAAGTGTTAGTTTTATTCAACCGAGAACCAACGGCCGAATGGTCGGCCATTGACCGCTCTTCGTACCGCTTCATATCAGCTTCATTAGAGGCTTTACCAGACGCTTTTTTCGCTGGCGCTTGAGTATCGCTGTGATCAGCCTCAGACTTCTTTTCTGATTTACCTTTAATATATTGCAAAGCTTCCATTACCACCACGGCTAAAATTTCTTCTAACGGCGAGGCTGGAGCTTGCGGTGGAGGTTCCGCAGCAGGGCGAGACTGGTGATCATGACTATGCCCTGATGCCATTTTCGCTAACGATTTTGATCGCGGCCACAACACTAAAGCCAATGCACACAAGGGCACTATAACAAGCGCTAGACCACTACCAAGCATTGCCGTCATCACTACGCTGCCTCTGGTATCAAATTGGCGAGCGGCATCTATAATCGAGATTAAAACGCCAGCAATCATAAAAACACCAAATGCCAAAGTCGCAACACCCATTAATAAAGCTTTTTTACTTTTATTTATTAACTCTTGAGCCACTGTCATCATCGAGGCGCTAATTAGGCCTTCAAAACGTTGCGTAAGCATATTAAATAAAAAATTGATAATTTTCATCGGTTTTCCTTGTAAGTAATCTATTTAAAAAAATGGCTCTTAAAATTAAGAGCCATTTCAATTCCTATCAGAATCTAAATTAACTGCGGCGTGAGCGTCTAATTAGAGAAGTTGCAAGTACGCCGACTGCAGCCGCGCCTAAAAACGAATACAATGGATACTTTTTCACAATTGACAAAGTTTGCTCATAGCCATCAATTGCGCGTTCACGGATATCATCGAAGTTAGCAGAAAATCCGCCCGACAGGCTTGAATCTGCTTGCTCGATTTTTTTATTTACGGCTTTGCCGCCTTCTTTAAATTTTTCGACCAAAACATCTGCTGCTTGGCTAACATTCTTTTCTGTTGTTTTTACTGCTTTATTTACGTTGGCTTCCATGTGAACTCCTTGTTTTTAGTTATTTCTTTTTACGTTATTAAGTCAATTCATTTTCGGGTGGCAGTTGCTCTTCATAAAGTTTGTTTGGCTGTTCTGGTTCGTCGGGGCGAGAAGGGTTGAAATTAGGATCTTCTTGCGGACGTGGCGGCATCGCCGGCTGTGTAGTTTTTTTATTTGGATTTTGTTCAGGACTCTTTTGTGGAGTTTCGTTTGGAATCATAATGCCCTTCTTTCTTTAGTTTGGATCTAGCTAAGTTATTTCAATTTCGTGCTTAGCTGGTTGTTTTGAAGGCACACAGTTAGCCCTCCAAATCTCCATTAAAAGCAACTCAAGTGCCATTACTAAATCGAATAAAATTTAGAAACTAAATCGAACAGAATTTCGAATGGCAGTGTAATAATAAGCGAGCGGGGCTATTTGACCCAAGGCAATGGGGTAAATTCCATAGGCAGAGCGCCCTTTCTACCTCATGGACTTTAAACAAATATTAATGATGGCACTTTTGTTGCTTTGTAGAAGGGATTAACACTAGATGATTGTCAACTCGGGTATGCAACAAGGAGGATCTATGGAACTTATCAGTTACCTTAAAGCTGATCATAAAAATATCCGGAGAATTATTAAAGACCTTGATCAAGCAGAGGATCGCGAGCAAAAGTTGCAAGCTTTTTTTGAACTCGATCAGTTAGTTGATGCTCATTTTAAAGCAGAAGAGTCGGCCGTGTATGCGGCTAGCCTTAAGAAAAATAATCAGGCATTGAACGAGATGGCCGTGAGGGGGTTCGAAGAACATAACTTGTTCGATGATTTAGCTTACAAAATTAAATTTACAAATAATTTTGATCTCTGGCCATCGCAAGTAAAAGTTTTTTGTCAAATTTTGGATATGCATTTGACTGAGGAAGAAAATGAATTCTTTCCGGTTTTAAATCAACATTTTAATTCTGTTGAACTTGATCGGGCGGCAGTTCTGTATTTAAAAATAAAAAAGTCTGAACAAAGTAAAATACTGTTAACTAAAAAACGTAAGCGAGATGAAAAAATTCATACGCCCCACCATTAAATTATTAGTTTCTGAAATAACATTGACGAAGGAGAAAACAATGACGGTAAAAGTATTAGCTTTAGCATTAGGAATAGCAGCTTTAGGCAGCGGCTTAGCGGGTTGTGCGAGCCATACCCACTCACAGAAACATGCCGACGAAGTGCGTGTGACAAAAGAAGTTCACGCCGCCGAAGAATTAAATCGCAGCATCGTATCATCGGTGTCATTTGCTAAGGGTCAAAAAGGCTTAACGCCCGAAGCGACATCGGAGATTCAAAAAGCCTTAGCGGATGCCCGGCGACTGGGTAAAATAAAAACCGTTGAAGTAGCCGTCTGGTCTGACATGGAATATCCTAAAAAAGGAAAATCCCTACCAAGTAAACAAATAAAATTAGCTAATGAGCGAGCTAAAAATGTTGAGAAACTCATAGATCAGGTTGAGCCTAAGTCGACCATTAAAACATTCAATATGGCTAAGCAGCCAAACGCGTTTCAAAAATGGGTCGACACCCGGGATGCCCATATCAAACAAAAGTTAGCATCAACCGGAATTACCGCAGCCGAAGGAGTCGCAACTGATCGTGCTTCATCCGCACTTGTATTTATTGAAGTCGAGTAAGGCTTTGCAAATTGGGATAATTTATATAATCCCTTGCATTAAGGCATGATGTCGGGTTAAAAATAGGGAACATGGGGAAATAAGCACCAGTAATTTCGGGGAAAAGTTCTACAGAAGTCAAAAGGGGAGTTATGTTAAAAAAAGCAAAAATACTAATTATTGACGATGATCGCGACGTACAAGAGCTTATTACAAGCTTTTTTAAGGTAAGAAATTACGAAGTGTTACCTTATGATGATGCGCAAAAAGCCCTCGAGGATTTAAGCCAACACAAAATCAGTTGTGATGTGATAATTACCGATTTGATGTTACCAGGCATCTCGGGAATTGAATTCACTCAGCGCATGAAAGCATTAGGTAACGGCACGCCAATTATTTTAATCACGGCCAATAAAAAAGTTGAAGTGGCCGTCGAGGCCATTGGCTCGGGTGCTTACGACTTCGTGGTAAAGCCGCTGCACTTTCCGCAATTGCTTGTATCAGTCGAACGCGCTTTGTATTTAACGCGTGTACAGGAAGAAAACTCGACTTTAAAAACGGTTGTTCAGCTGCAAGAGGGGCCCACTAGCCTTGAAGGTATCGTTGGAAAAAGTCAGGGCATTAAAAACGCGCTCGATTTGGCGCGCCGAGTTTCGAAATCTACGGCCAATATTTTAATTACGGGCGAAAGCGGAACAGGTAAAGAAGTCATTGCGAAGGCAATTCATGCTATGGGCGCAAGGAAGAAAGCTCCATTTATTGCCATTAACTGCTCGGCTATTCCAGAAAACTTACTGGAGTCAGAATTATTTGGTCACGCCAAGGGTTCATTTACGGGTGCTTCCGATAAAAAAGTTGGTTTGTTTGAAGAGGCTGAAGGCGGAACTTTATTTTTAGATGAAATTGGTGATCTGAATTTACCGCTGCAGGCAAAGTTATTGCGAGTATTACAAGAACGTAAAATTAAACGGATTGGTGAAAACCAATACCGTCCGGTGAACGCGCGAATCTTATCGGCTACTCACAAGAACTTACGTCATGAAATTGTCGCCAAAAAATTTCGTGAGGATTTATTTTTTAGATTGAACGTTATTCCCATTTGGATTCCGCCTTTACGTGAGCGCAAGGAAGATATTTTGCCATTGGCTGAATTCTTCTTACGTAAGTTTTCGGCGTTGAATAACACGCGTCTTAAGCAATTTTCAAAAGATGCTTTAGAATATTTGATGAACAATTCATGGCCGGGCAATGTGCGTGAGCTAGAAAACACAATTGAGCGCGCCGTGGTGTTATCAAGTTCAGATTTGATTCGCCTGGATGATGTCGTATCGATTGGTCACGAAGAAATGAGTGAAAAGTCTGACTCAGCCTTTAATTTTACCGGCAGTTCGCAATCTAAAATTCTAACGGTTGAAGAATTGGTAAATAAATACGTTCAGCACGTGTTGCAGCTTAACCATGGCGTAAAAGAAAAGACGGCCAGAGATTTACAAATTGATCGTAAAACGTTGTATCGTCGTCTGCGGGAAATTGAACATGATGAAAGTCACGCGGGAAACGGTAATGGCGTAGCTTCAGCGCTAAATTAACTGACAGCAAATAGGGTCCCTAAAAAAAAGCCCTCTAATCAATGATTAGAGGGCTTTTTTTTAGGGAAGGCTGCGTTTTATTATTTAAAATTTACATCAAATGCGGGCTAGCAGACTAAGTAGTCTTGAAACGTAAAGATTTCCAATCTGAAATTTTACCAAGAATTGATTTCTTAGCGATTTGAATTGATTTTAGCGAAGCAATGTCTTGTGCCTCTGAATAGAACTTTCCACAAAATGCTTTAATATCGATAATCGTATGAAATGTGCCATCAGCCATTTTTTTTACGATCATTTGAATTGTCGAATCAGCCGGCGCTAAATCTTCGATCATGCTGAAGTGGTTTGTGCAAAGCTGTTGATCGGCGTAGCTAGGTTTAAAATGTTCAAACATTAATTGATTTTTCATGAGCTTCTCCTGTTAAATTGGTGCTTATGTGATTTTCAGAATTGTGATATTTTGCGATGAAACAAAAAAAGAAAGAGACCCGAGTGCTATGGGGTTTAGCCCAGGCCTCTCAATAATAAATTTATTTTGAGATTAATCTAAGCAGTGCCATAACGGTAAGTAGTTTCGTCTTCCATGTAGTGACCGAAAGAATCTAAAATCGCATTTAAAGGCTGTGATTTAGAAACAAAGCCAACATAATTGAAATGTTTAGTGCGGCGTGGTGGACATTCATTTTTCTTAGAAGAACTGAAAATAACCACTGGAACACGTTGACGATCCCATTGGATGGGTAATGACGGCTCTAAGCGAAGGCCCTTCTCGGCTTGCACTAGAGTCTCAGCGCCATTCAGAGCTGGAAGCTGCCAATCTAAGATAATCAAATCGTAGAAATTTTCGGTCATAAAATTCATGGCTTCAAATGGGTCTTGCGCAATATCGATGATGCAAGAATACTTTTGCTTAAGCGATTTACTGATGACAGCTGCCATATCAGGGTCATCTTCAATCATTAGAATTTTTTTAGATTTTTTAAAACTTTTAAAGTTAGCCTTTAAAGAATTCAAAGTTGGATTGTTAAATCGACTCATCGGTAAAATCGTAATATTTTCTGTGACAGCATTCATTGCGTCCCCCATGTTGAAATAGATTATTTATTAATCTTTCTTAAGGTATTGCAACTGCGATGCCAACTTAAATTCATTCTCTTTTTATTTGCTAACTTGTTTGGGGCAAAAAAGGATATCGCTTAGAAAAAGAGCCTCGATGATTGCTGACATGTTAGACTTTGGTAGGGGTGGCGCAAAGAAATTTATTATGTAATGTTCATATCAATCTTGTAGTTTGCTAGACTTCATATTTATTTAAGTGTGGTTTAATTACTTAAGTCTAGCTAAGTAAGTTTCAAACTTCTTCAAGGTAGTCTTTAATTTTTCGACATCTTTTTTGAGTGCCTGATTTTCCATTTCAATCGCAATCGTTGATAACTCATCGAAACCAAATGTCGTGGCATTTCCCTTAATTTGATGACCGACTCTTTCTAAACATTTGAAATCAAGTTTGGAAATAGCTGTTCGACAATCCGCTAAATCTTGCTTTCGACGTTCTACATACTTTAATCGCGCATCAAGAGGGATATCAATTTTTTCAGACATATTTATTTTCCTTCATTGTTTTCAAAGTGAGGCTTGATAATTAAATCAACACTTTGGCGAAGCAAGCAATTGTTTTTTTATTGAGACTAGTTAGTAACCAGACTGCTATGCTATTAAGCGTAAAGATAAATGCCCCAGCTTGTTCCGTTTTTCCTAAATGGTATTGTATTCTCCCGCTGAGCACGACTTAAATTGTGATAGTTAAGTTGGTAGGCTTTTTGCTTTGTTAGGAACCGAGTGTGGCAACGCACGGAGGAATCTCATGATTATTGATGCAACAAAGATAGATTATTTTTCAACTGATAGTGCGAAAAAAAAAATTACAAGAAATAGTAAATTAGATAAAAAATCCGCAATTAAAGCTGACGGCCCAGGCCCAGAAGAAAATAGCAAATTACTTTTCAAAAAAAAATAATTAAGGAACGAAAGCGAGCTCTTATGAATTTGAAGTCAGTCTCATTCTTTGCTGGAGCTCTACTAGCTGCTCAATTATTATTATTTTCGGTAGAAGTGCAAGCGGCCCGAACTCATACGTTTTCGGTACAACCGCAAAATCAATTAGTAAGGCCAGAAAAACCGGCGCCGCGCGGTGATAATTCAGCGATTAATGACCGTGATAAATATCTTTCGGAATATACCGCTGACCAGCAAGGCAAAACAAAAGAAGATACCGAACTTACCCGACGCATACGTCGCGAAATTATGCGAGATAAAAGTCTTTCAATTTATGCCCACAACATTAAAATTATAACGATGCACGGACAAGTAACTTTAAAAGGGCCAGTTCGCTCGGCGGAAGAGGCAAAAAATATAATTAAAAAAGCGCAGGAAATTGCAGGCGCTTCAAGTGTACTTAACCAAATTGACATTGCAGCAAAATAATTAAAGGAGCTTTCATGGAAAAAAACAATAAAGCCGTTTTCGGCATTTTTAAAACTAGAGGCGAAGTTGAAAGCGCGGTTACAATGTTAAAATCGAATGGCTTTCGCACCAGTGACGTATCATGCTTGCTGCCTGAAGAAGGTTATGCACAAGACCTTGTGACTACGAAATCTACCAAAGCGCCAGAGGGTGCCGCGACTGGAGCCGGCACAGGCGTCGTCATTGGTGGAGCGCTTGGTTTATTAGTCGGTATTGGCGCGATTGCCATACCAGGCATTGGGCCATTTATTGCGGCTGGCCCGATCATGGCGGCGCTTGCAGGTATGGGAGTGGGCGGTACCGTTGGCGTTGTGAGTGGGGCTTTGATTGGTTACGGAATTCCAGAATACGAAGCCAAACGCTACGAAGGTTTTGTAAAAGACGGCGGTATCTTGTTATCAGTTCACGTTGATGATTCAGCCTGGGCCGCAAAAGCAAAAAACATTTTAGAAACAACTGGCGCAAAAGATATTGCTACTTCAAACGAATTAGAAAGTGATTGGGAGGCTTTTACTCCTCGGTATAAAGCGATTGATGACGGCCGCGACCGAACGTTTTAAAGATTTAAAGAGAAGAAGATTTAAATAGCAGGAATTAAAGAATACGAAGTAAGAAAAACAAATAAAGAAAGAAGGACACGATGAAAGCAAGAAATTTACTGATACTGAGCGGACTTATTTTAAGTTTAGCAAATCCAGCGATGGCGCAAGCTAAAAAGAAAACTACGACGACGCGTTCTGGGCAAACTACCCAACAGTCAACGCAAACGCAACCAGTAACCACAACTGATTCTATGGGTAACACAACCACGACCGGTTCGAATATGGATACAACGGGCACGACGGCGGGTGCAGCAGCCGGCCCTCAAGATTCAATCGCTACAACAGATGCTTCAACAACCTCACAGTATACTGAAACTGAAGAGCACCGCTCGTTATCACGCGGTGGACTTTATCTTGAGCCCATGATCTCGGCTATTCGTGAAGATTCATCAATTAACTCAGCGGCATTTGGAACAGCAAATTCAACGGGTACGACTGAAGGTTACGGATTGGGTTTACGTTTAGGTGGGCACGTTTCTGAAATTTTATTTTTAGGAATTGATGGCCGTTATGCAAAAATGTCACAGACAGATGCTTTCTTTAACAAAGAATCATCGGATGTTTACAATTTTGCGCCAATGATCGGGGTTCAAACACCAATCTGGGGTATCCGTGTTTTAGCGGGTTACGTTCTATTGGGTGAGAATAATCCGGGAGCAAATGCGCAAGGGGTTAACCTTAAGTTTACTGAGCCACGTGGCTGGCGCTTAGGGGCTGGTCTACATGCAGGACCAGTAGGTATCAGTTTAGAATATCAAAATTTGATGTACAACAAAACTGAAATTCAATCTGTCGGTAACGTAGCTTCAGGCGCAACGGTCAATAATGTTGATGAAACAACTAAAGGTTACGCTTTAAGTTTAAGTTTCCCAGTGGAGTTATAGCTGTCAGATTAGTTCCTAAAGGTGAATTAGTTATTTAAAAGGCCTGCTTACGCAGGCCTTTTTTTGGGAGCAAATAGCTTTAGTAGCATTGCCACTTTAACGTAGAACATTGCCTCACGAATGCGATGAGATCTAAAGCCGAAGCGTTCATTACGGCATTCAGTTTGCTTACTGCTAATTGGTACCCAATCAGTACCTAAACACTAGAGGAGGGGACCATGAAAAATAATAAGTCTATTCAAGTAGATCCGCGAGGTTCGGACCCCATTGCAAATGAAGAACTAATCAAAAGCACGCCTAACGATCTGGCTAAGGCCCATCAGCATGCCAATACATCGCTTGATTTTGATTATCAAGACCGCGATTCATACGAACAGCCCATTCGAAATTCACAGCGCGGCTACGCGCCCATTGATGCGCCGAAACCAGAATTAGAGCAAGATCAGGTTTCACCATCTAAGTAAGGAGACTTTATGCTGACCGAAGAATTGATGGCAAAACCCTCGTCGGATATCTTGCAACTCTTAAGGAAGCATCACCAAATATTAAATAATTCAATAAAGACTCTGCAAAATAAGGCGGCCGTGGCCGTTGAAAAACAAAATCAGTTGGCGCACTTTATTCAGCTTTTAGAAGGCCATTCAGCCGCCGAAGAAGCGACTTTGTACGCAGTACTAAAAGACATTGAAGAATCTCAATTGCAAACTTTTGAAGGCCAAGAAGAGCATGCCGTATGTAAAATATTAATTGACGAGCTTGGGGATCTGAATTTTAAAACTAATTGGACAACAGAGATTGAAGCGAAAGCCATCGTCTTATCGGAAATTGTTGCCCATCACATCGCGGAGGAAGAAGATAAAATTTTCAAGCAGGCCGAGGCCTTACTTACTAAGGAAGAGTTAATTATCATCGGCGAAGAATTTCAGATACAATTTCAGCAACATTCAAATCGCAAGAAACTGGCAAGCCGCTTCCATCAACCCCATCGCGACTTACAGCTATAATTTTAATATTAAAATATTCAATTAATTTTTTTACGGTAATGTTTGACCGAACTTATTTGTTCGCTATTTTTGACTGCCGATATCTCATCTAGAGAATTTTCACTTTGCAAGAAACCAGTTGCATCCGAAACCTTATAAAGGTTGTGATTTAATTTAACCTGAAAAATAATCACAAGCGCAACTATAAATATCAATGATAAAACTTCTCGTATTCCAAATCGGGTGTCTGCCGTTTTGCGGTTAGGCATTTTGTAATCAAGTTTTACACTATTCATTTTAAGTTGCCGAC
>JACMNA010000019.1 GCA_014378765.1 Bdellovibrio sp.
ATGCTCCTTCCGGCAAGCGCTACTCCTCTGCCGACCTTATCCTTAAGATAGAATATATTTAACCGGGAAGCCAGTGCAGAATGCTTTTATCGAATCGTTTAACTCACGTTTTAGGGATGAATGTTTGAATGAGGAATTATTTTTTGACTTAGCCGATTCAAAGAAGAAAATAGAAAAGTAGTGAAAGTAATATAATGAAGAACGACCACATTCTTCGATCGAAATGAAAACTCCGAATGCTTTTGAAAAAGAATTAACTAACTCGGAAAGACTCTAGATCCGGATGGCTTTAAAAACAGGGTAACCTCACGACGCTGTAAGTGATCCAAGAAAAAAAATGAGTAAGCAAGAATACTTTATTAACCAATTCATTCTTATATAAGATGCAAAAATAAAGCTCGCTGGAGATTAAGTAGGGCGTACCTGTAATATCAAGCTGTTTGTTTCCTTTCAGGGTGACGACAATTGGCATTGGAATAACGGTGCCTTCATAACGGTGCCTTGCTAATTCACATTCATGCAGCCTAAGCGACGCGATTTTGTCGCCACTGTAAATCATTTGTACGCATTTAGCCTCCAGAGATGCCGGTGATTCAGGGGAGGTGGCCTCTCAAATGAAAAGGTTCATGGCAGGTATAACTATGCAAAAATTCAAACTATTAAATATTTTTTTATTGATCGTACTAGGCGCTACGGAAGTTTTGGCCTCGGGCCCTCAATGTTCTGATCTTTTTAATAATAAAGTCACTGATTTACAACAATATTACAATCAGAAACTTTCAAAAAAGTACAAGGGGCTTGATTTTTTATTACGGAACCCTGACGATTTCATGGCAGAAATGCGACAAAGATTTGAATCTCAGAAAAAAATAACTCCAGCAAATCCACACGCATTCGATTTTTCGGAAATGGGACTACCGGCCCTCAAGCTGATGCGCGACGGCCTGTTAAGTCAAATACTTGTAATTGGAGCATCCAAGCGATTTAAGGGTAAGCTTTTTAAATTTGAAGTTGAAGAATTAGAATTAGCCGAACACTACGCCAGAATGGTATTAAGCGAAGTCGAAACATTTTTAGCTCAAGATCAAATTAGTTACTACGATGTTTTGCGAATTTCGTTTTTTTATACTCGTGCTGCTGGATTTGGTCATATGAGTGTCATGCATACGCCCCTTCAAAAATTACAATTGGCTTTTGACCGGCGATTAGAAGGGTTTAGAGAATTATCCATTCAGGCAGAAATTGAGATATACGAAAAAAATCAACTTAATATCTTTCAACCCTTACAGAAGTCGGCACTTAAGGGCTACCAAGAAGCTGAAGGGCCATTCATTGAAGCCATTACAAATAAGTCGTATTTAGGTGCTATCATTGTACCGACCGGGGTTGCGATCGATCGCGATGTGTTGCTTCGTTTACTAAGCCGTCATGATATTAATATTAGCGGACTTACTAGAGCTTCGCTGCAGGCCGACGGTTTTTTTAGACCACCAGGTGATTTCTGGAATCATGATTTAAGACATGAAACTGCAAAATATTACGAAAAATACACCTATATTAAAGAACATAATTTAACAAAATTGCAGGTTGAAATTCTTTATAAGCAGACCGACCGATGGTTAGCGCAATTTAACGCGATGATTTCAAAAATTAAAGACGCAGAGTTAAAATACGCCATTGAATTGGTGCAATTCAATGTGCATCACGATAGCGGGCTACCAATGATACCTTCAGTCTTTCTAACAAAAGCCCGACTCTATAACACCGTACTGTTTTATATTTCGCTTATAGTCGGTAAAGAAAAATCTGGTTTATTCAGTGGAATAAAAAATATAATTCAAGGTTACAGAATTGTAACTCAGTTTTGGCAACTGCGCTTAGTCGAAGAGCAAGCTATGCTTAACAGTTTCTAAAGTGCGGGTCGCTTTGTGAAGTTTATTTTCGTAAGAATTTACAACCGAATATACCGATTATAATTCCCATACAGTCAATGCCAATCAAGTAACAGGTTCTTAAAGTTTTACACCAAAGTGGGCGGTAGTTTTACGTGGATCATAGTATTTAAGATCAAGGCATCGTGACCAATAAATTTCTTTCACGGGCTGCCCGATGACTCTGATTTCGCTGGTATTCCATAATAACGGGTGGCCACAACGATTTTGAAATTCGGTTAAATGGTCATAGCGGTTATCACCAAAAAAAATTGCGTTGGTAAATTCGGGCGGCTCGGGTTGTGACCAAAATTGAAATTGATTTTGTTTCTCGCTATTAACGCCGATGAAATTAAAAATTTTGTGCTCTCGCATCGACCACGCCATTCGAGAAGTGACATGCAGGTCTGAGCCAATGAGGGCCGTATGAATATCAATAAGATGATGTCGCATTAAATCATGATCAAGCCATTCACGCCATCCAGATATGTCACCAATCGGCGAATGCCGTAAATCATGCTTGAGGTGAAAAACCGCTTCAACCATCGTTCCCACCGGATAAAAGCCTGCGGCACCGGCCAAAGCCCACTTTATGAAAATGAAACCAATAGTTCCAACCTTAATTAGTCTTATATTAAAGTATTTTTGCACACTGACCAGGTGGCCAAGTACAGCGATAGCCGGTATCCAGCTTAAGAATGTCCAATAAAAACGGTCTTCACCTTGAATAGCCGATATAAAAACTACCACTAACCCTGGTAAAATCCATGCTAGAAGTGATTGCCACTGGGACCGCGGCACCTCAGAGATACGACTTTTCTTAAGCTGAATCAATAAAATGATAATGAGAGCAGAGCTAACCAGTCCAATTGCAAATATTTGCGTTAATAAAAAAGCACCAATATTTTTAAAATAATTTAAAAGCGTTTGAAACTCGTGTGAATGTCGATCATAGAGATGAAATTTAATTGAGGCTCCGCCATGCAAAATATTCCACCAGATCACCGGGCTATGTAAAATCAATGGAATTATAATCAATAGAAATAAATTTTTACGATTTAATTTTTTTTGCTGATAAAAATTAAATAAAAGTCCGGGCACAATAAAAAACACGGTCCATTTTGCAAGTAGCGAAAGCCCAAGAAAAATACTGGCGCGTATGACTTTCCCTCGTTCGGTATATATGATTGCAGCTAACCCCAGCGGTATTGCCAAAGAGTCAGGCAGGGCGATCACTGACCCAAATAAAAAAACATTTGATGAAACTAAAAGTATACTCGATAGTTGCGCGGCTTGATCACCCCATTTGCTGCGCACCCAGTGATAAAAAAGAATCAGCGTTGCAAAAACTCCGCAAATGGCAGGCAGACGCACCACCCACTTTTCATCACCCAAAAAGTAAGTCAACATTGCAGTTAGCCAGGCTTGCAAGGGTGGATGGTCGAAATAACTCCAGTCTAAATTCTTTGACCAAAGCCAGTAATAAGATTCTTGCTCAGTCATTCCTAGCTGATTAGAAAAGTAAAGCGCCGTTAGAGCATAACAAATAAGTGCTAACCAAAGTGTATAACGAGTCGACTGCTTCACTGTTAAAATGATACGTTGAACCCACTTTTAGGCAACTAGAAAAAATAATTTCTGAGCAAAAATAATACTTAATTGTGTTAAAACTAGATGCCGCCCAAATCCTTAATTCGACGCAAGCGATCTCGATCTTCCGGGCCGTTTAGTTCGTCTTTAATAGGCGGGTAGGCCCTGGCAAAATATTCTTTCGACTTTATGCTATTTCTTTTTACCAAGTCGCCGTTATACCTTGGCAATTGTGCGGCGATCATCAAACTTTTCCATTCCATAGCGTGACCAACCGGTATTAAAATACAGTCAGACCGGCCATTGTTTTGCGTAGGTAGAATCTTTTTGCTCCGCGTACGCAAATAGCGCTAGGTTAGCCTAAGACCAGAAAGAAGTAGCCGTGTGGCGCGGCTGCGATCGACTGCCACAAATCTAACGTAGAAATCAGCGTAAATCGGTCGGCAGGCCCACTTCAGCTAAACTGTGGGTTTTAAACCAATCCATCAAATCAACGAAGTAACCGCGGTACCAATCAACATCGCGGGCCAAATCAACTCCCATTTGCGCTCGCGAATAGGCGCCCTTGCTGATTGAAAATCGAGTTGGATCAGAAATATAAATCCGTAGATTTTTGAAGCCCACATTGAACGGCGTATAAAAATTAACCCAATCGCGAACTTCTAACAAACGCCCAGTAAAATTATCAATCGCGATCCAGCGGCCATCATTCACGCGCACAATTGTGGCCACGTGAAACTCCCAATAGAAATCCGAGGAATGAATTGAGCCCATGATCCAAGCTTTACGAATCGATCGGTGGTCGACGCCCATTTTATACAGCGCCCAGTGCAAATAAGCTGCGCGCCCGAAGCAGTAACCAATCTCGGTATCAGGCTGCTCGTACTTTTCTTTAACTTCCATTGAGACAACGGGATGGATTTTAATGGAGTTTAATAACTGCTGCGCAACCTCAATAGAGATTTCGCCAACGCGGGGTTTGCGGTCTCCATCCGGGTAAGTGGCAGCGCGGGGTCGGCGGTATAATTCTTTGATGGTCGCTTCATTTAAGTCGGTAACTTTTTTGGCAGATAAGCCGTTCACTTCTTTATCGTGATAATTCGTTAGATCGGTATCCAACAGGGGGTCAGCTTTTTCAACGTACTGTTCGGTAACGGTTGGTTCGGCGGCGGCTGGTTTACTTGTGTCGTTATGTGAGCCGCAACTTACTAGGGATGTCGTTAAAGCCAATAGAATTAAAAACTTAATATTACTCATTTGGATCTCCGCCGTTAATATCGATGATCGGTAGCCTTAAATGCAGTTTTTTTCAAGCATACTTTAGGAAACGGGGTAGATTAGAACAAATGGGGGCGGTAGATTGTATTTGGCTTGAACGTAAGGGGAGGTCAGCCTTTGCTTGGCTTCTTTGACTCTGATTGACGTAATTGCTCGATCTGTTCTTGGTTTTGTCTGATGTACTTTTGGTATTCTGGAACTTCGGCGGGATCTTTGGTGCTATTCATTTTCTCAACGTAAGTGGCAATTTCTTTTTCAAGTTTTTTAATTTTTTCTGGCGAATTATCTGTGGTGATTTTTTTTTGCATTCGATGATCATCATATATCGTCGCAATCGTAATGCCCAAGTTAGCTAATCCAGAATATATTCCTATATGCGTTGACGTCATTTTTTGAAAGAATATAGGTTTATTTATTGTAGCGCGAAAACCCAATAAAAAATTTTTAAACGTACTTGATTTGATGGCAAGCGCCGCGGATGCCTGAGTATTTACCATTCCGGCGTAGAGGGCTTTGAAAAATGTTATGTCTAATGTCCACATTAAAAATTTGCCGGAAACATCTAAGGCAATAAGTGAATAAACAAATAAAGCTTTTTGGTCGACATCATCACCAAAGCATTTTGTCAGCGCTAAATGAAACCCTAGGGAAGATGTAAATTGATCTAATCGACTACTCATTTTCAGCGGAGATTTTTTTGTAAAAGGAAACGACATTAACGAAGATTCTTGAAATGAGGTGGCCCAGAATTGAGCTTTTTCTATGTACTCAGTTGTTGGAGTGCGGTCACACATTGCGGAGGTCGCAGAGTAAATCTTTTGATCTTCTAAAGATAAAGAATCAGCCAGCTTCGCAGATTTTGCGTAAGCTGACTGAAATGAAAGCGTAAAAAAAATAAAACTAATTATTAATTTCACGAACCCTTCTGTTATTTCATCAACATTAACTGTTGATTTAATAATTCAACTTGCGTGCGCTTTGTACCGATCATGTAATATAATGAACCTACATCAATTCCATAAACGATTGCGGATGCACCGGCTAACGCTTTTAATCCAGCCGCAGCAGCATTTAAGGCGATTACCATTTTAGGTTTTCCGGCTTCAATACCAGTAGAAATTTGCTGAATAGCTAAACCAAGCGTAGACGAAACGATAAATACTTTTTGGCCAGTACTTAACGTGGTGATACTTGTCTCTTGTAAAACCCCCTGTAGAGCAGTTAATTCGCTTTGTGCAATATCAATTTTCATTGATAAATTAGTTACACGCTCCGCACGTAAAGTTTCAACGTCAGCGTGCGCTAGCGTGCTAGTTAAGGCGATTGCGGCTACAAGTAACAGTTGGCTTAAAGATTTCATGGGTGGGCTCCTTTAAAAGGGGTTCAACGCGTGGATTTGCGGAATTAATTTCCCGTTATTCAAATTGCGATGAAGTTTGCAGTTTAATTTGCGAGGTTAGTGCCACGGCGAAATCAAGCTAAAGCGAGCACGTTGGGACGGTCGAATCAAAGTTTTGACACTGTGACAATTTGCGGGAAGCAGGGTCTTGAAAGCAGAGGCCAAGCGTCAATAAAGGTTGTTTAACGGCGAAGTAAAACGGATTTTAAATACTTAAAGGAAGTGTCACCCTTGCCGAAATTCTTTAAAAACCACAGGTTGAACTCAATGGGCTTACGTACAATGTTAAATCGGGCCGGCATTTTCGATTGCGATACGCACTGAATTGTAAGCCAAGCGCCTAAGGGTAATTGCAGCAGACTCGTTTTACCAATTGTGGCTAAGCGGGCCGCTTGTTTCCAGTGAACGTTCTCAAGCTGCCAGCTCAGCGCGATCTCTTCGGCTGAAGGGCAATTGGCTTCTACCGGCAGTAGTCCACCGATGCTGTGTAGATCTTTATTATCATTTATATAAAGCTCAGCGACGGCGTTATGAGTGGTTGAATAGTTTATGATAGTTACTGAAGTTTCAAGGTTTTCGTCACGGTAAGGTAGGTGAGTTACCTGCGGTTGCATTTGTAATCGTATTTTTACCGCTAGCAAATCAAGGGCGGCGTGATCAGTCTCGAGGGCTTGATGCCCCAACTCGTGAATGAGTAGACCCGAAATCTCTAAGAAATCAAGCGCGGGTAACCCTCTTAAAGTATAAAGTTGGTCGCGATTAAAAAAAATGGGAGCTTTAGGGTCAAGCTCGGTGCGCGCAGTGCGGTGAGCTTCACCCGGTGCAGTTTTAAAAAAACCTGGGTAATCTTTTTCAGTCACAAACTGCAATCTTTCAATCGATGCCGGATGCGCAATTACAATCACTCGTATTTTCTTAAGTAAGCTTTGTTCACTTATTGTAAGCCCACAGGGGACAATGCTATCTAGGCAGGCGTCGATTGTTTTTGGTAAAGCCCGGTAGGCGAAGAAAATATTTTGTTCGACGAGGCCTCCGCCGGTGCCGACTAAACTTCCGCCCGCCAAGACCTGATTTGTCGTAAGAAGAGCGAGCAAAGTTAATAGGCCGATCGTTAAATGAAATTTAATGGGTGCCATCTAAATTCTCCTTACGTTTTTGCGTGTGTTCGAAAAGTTGCAAGTTTAATTGGTAAACTGAATCAGCCAGGGGCGCGTCATAATCGGCATAAAGCTGTTTGATAAATGAAAGAATTTTTTCTTTCATTTCGGGAAGCTTTTCAGGATCAACTTTAAAGGTTAACGAATTAAACTGCTTTTGCGGCACACCTTGCTCTTCTAAAGCTTCAGCCGCGCGCGCAAGCATGCCGTGATGATGCTGCCGAATGGCCGCTGACGGTATGTCATGCGTGGTTTCGATAAAATTAGGAGCGGATAATTTATTAGTAATTGGGTCGCGTGTAATGAGCTTTTGCTCTTCTAAAACTTTTAACGCTTGGGTTGCTTGGCCCGGAGTTATTTTTTTACGGAGAGTTTGACTGATCCATTTTGGATCTTCACGAAAGTTTGGTGATTCAACTAACTGCTTGATGACGGTGTAATGCCATTCTTTGATGGCCGTGAATTCTAAGTCATTTAATAAATGCGTCACTTGGGTTTGGCTGTGCCGTTTGATTTTCAGCACAATCGAAGATGTGTCTTTACCTTTACTTTGCGTTTTAGCTAATTGCACTAAAAGACGAAAGTAAGCTCTTTCTTTGGCGGAAAGATTCCAAGTGTCCATAAGGCCATCGACCATCTCACTGCTGGGAAGTCTTTTTCCGCTTAAGACCATTGATAATAAACTGGCTGATTTGTAACCTAAAGATTTCGCGATCTGCCCCAGGTGGGCTTCGCGCTTATCGGTGCCGGCGCCGAAAATTCGAGTGCTAAGATAGTCACGAAAATGAGTGAACTCGAAAATATTCATGCGGTTTTAGAAATTTCCTTTTTAAATTGCTTTCGGAAAAGGTAAGGCGAACTCCAAGGTTGGAGCCCGCCTAGGGAAACAGTTCGAATTATTAGTTGCAGTTAGGTACAGTATAAGATTTCTTGAATAAAGGTGAACCGTACATTTCGCCACGCATGCTGATGACAGTAAAGTCAAAAGTAGTTGGGTAAGTGACCGTAACATTACCTTCACGTAAGCACATAAGTGTTCCGCCTTCGCCAGAAGAATCGCTCCACTTCGTGCAAGTCTTTTGTACTGAAGTCATTGCAACTTCTGCGTACTGTTGTTCCCACTTGTAGCATACGCCTTCAGTGGTTGCGGCTTCACCGTTACCACTGTGGATTACGCGCCAGTCAGAACAAACTTTAACCGGATTGACACTGCGGAAGTTAGAACCAGCAACGCAAGCATTGAATAATCCACCCTGACCGAATGAACCCGCGAATTGAGGTTGAACAACACTTACTTCGTAAGAAGCGTTAATCTTTGCCCAGCTGTCTTGAGCTGAAACGGCGAATGCGCTGCTAGAAAACGCGAAAACAGTTGCTACTAACAATAAAACATTTCTCATAACTTTTCCTTTTGGTTGCAGAATGATTTGTATAAATCACTCAATTTAATTTTTTGAGGTCAGGCGAAGTACTACCGGAATTTTCACAAAAAGAAAAATTATTTTTCACAAAAAAATAATTAAAAATTAAAACGAAGGCTTAAAAAAATGAACAAGCTTGAAATGTAATCATTATTTTTTAGAATATTACAAGTATGCATTGATGAATATTTTTGCAATGTAGTGGTCAGCCTCATCTTAATTGAAACTGAGGATTAATTTAGCCCAATTGCATTTTGAGGTCTTGGTAAAAAAAGAAGTCTATTTTGAAGTAACGCACACTTGCAAATTCTAATAATATCGTGCGATGTCAAAGCACAAAATTGTGTATCACCGACCGGGAAACAGTTCGACTCGGTCTAAAAATTCTGCTGGAATTTTTTTCTTTAAAATACTTTGCGCCTCAGCATTTGAATAGCGTGAGCTTGCATGAATGATCACAATTTTTTCACATTCTAGATCTTTCAGACGTGGAATTATTTCATCAAGGTGGGTGTGGCCCCAGTCGCGCGCATTTTGAATGGTTCTGCGATCGTCTAAGTAGGTTGCCTCTAAGAATAATACTTTTGATTTTTTTACCCAGTCGCATGTGTCTAAAAACTCAATTTGCGTGTCACCCGTAAAGCTTACTAGCGGTGTTTCAATTTCATTATGTAAGACGGCACCCGATTGGCGCAAAGCCACAATTTCATTTCGCCCTAAACCCAAATACTGCGCTTGCAACTTTGTCTTTTTTTGAAAAAGAGTGTAACCGATTGAATCAACCCGGTGGTGCGTTTTGAAAGTTTTAATAAAGAGGCTTCGACTTAAAGGGATTATTTCATCGCTTAAGACACCCTGAAAGTAATATTGGTATTCGTGTTTTTCAATCTCAGCCCAGATTTTCATAATTTTCGTCATAGGCTCGACCAATGAGGCCGGCATATAGAAGCGGGCAGGAAGCTGACTTGTCATCGCTTTTTGAGAAATTATATAGGGAATTCCCGCCGCATGATCCAGGTGACCGTGCGTAATGAAAAAGTGCTTGAGATTGAGTGTATATGGAAAACCCTGGGCCACATCGAAGGCTAGCGAATGCTCAGGCATCGTGATTGACGTACGAATTCCCGAAAGCGAATTTCCGAAAAAATTTAAATCTTGATAAGACCAAGCGGCACCGGCTTCAACTGACATGGGCAAATTATGGCGTGATTAATTCCGCCCGGGCAACTGTTTCTTATTCTTTTACATTTCTAGATTTAAATGCTGTCATCATATTAATTGAAACGGGAGTTATGATGAGTCGATCTGCCTACTTTGTCTTAGCCACGGTCATTGGTTATTTGTGCGCGGGTGCACTGGGGTACCAATTATGGGGGGCGCCTTTTTGGTCGATATTTACAATGACAGCCCAAAATAATGGGATTGTGCCGATTGCGGCGGGTATTTTTACCTCTCTGCTAATTGCCTATTTTTTATTTGGCCGCAAAGTTAAAGCAATTAATTTTTGGGTGAATGGTTTAATTGCGCCATTGGCAATTTTTGTTCCGGGCGCAGTCGTGGGGTGCTTATTTAATATGTTTTTAAATAGCTCGATGGCTGGATATTATGACTGGTTTTTAAAGCCAGCCGCTTGGATTTCATACCTCGGGTCGGTATACAGCCTTATCTTAGGCGTACTACTTTATTTCAGCGTCTTTCGGCCCTTCGTTAAAAAATGATTTAAGAATCTTGCGTAAAGATTTATTGATTCTAGTTTTTTTATTTAATTGGCTTTGATTTTTTGGCGTACGAATTCTCAAAAAATTCTAAGATAGCTTTATCACTGAATAGCCATGACTTAACGATCGTCCAAAAATGTCCGTTGTCATATTCAATTACGGTGGTTGGTTGCCAGAAATCTTTTAATTGCATTTGTGTTTTAGTCGGAATGGTCGTGTCGTTAAGGGCAATGACAAGTCCCAAATCTTTTTTCTGGTGACCCACGCCCAATTGCCGCGGTTCTAAATGAAACGCCTTTTGGATAGCCAGCTTTATTTCCTCATCGGTTTTAAAACCATAACGCTTTTTTCGTTCGGCTTTTAAATCAAGCATAGCCTTTTGATCGGAAGTGACGATGACTTCGGCCAAATCTAGACCACCAACTATGGCAAAAACCGCCTCAAGACGGGGGTGTTTTGCGGCGCCGACGGCGGCGTGCAATGCGCCCACGCTGGTTCCGAGTAAACCGACGAAAGGTGAATTTATGTTCGCAAGGGATAAACTTAGGGCCTTTTCGGCGCGTGAATAGAAGCGCTGATGCAGCTCAAGGTCATAGTTAACTTCATGATCTCCAGTCCAACCTTTTAGCAAAAAAACATCAAAGCCTGATTTTGCAAAAAGTTTTGCGTAACTGCGGTCAATAAAATTGGTTCCACCAGTCGGGGCGAAAACAATGATTGTTTTATCGGCGGGTTGATCAGCTGCGTACTTAGTTACATCTACCGTAAAGTCGTCTTGATTAAATTTTATTTCAGTCACTTTAAAAGAGCGATTATTTTTCATAGTTGAGCACCCGGTTACAAAAAGAAGAGTCAAGATCAGTTTAGTCAGTTTTGCAAAAAGCATATTGATTGACTACACCAGAGACAGCTTCATTTAACAAGAAATTGACCCATTTCCACAGCGTTTATTTGACCTTGCACGCGCCAAACACTTAAAATATTAGACATGAAAACATTTATGCTTATTTTAATTTCAGTTTTATCGTTGGCGGCCACCAAATCTAAAGTGAAACCCACGGCTGCAACGACGGCCTTAGCCGCCGGGCAGTGGCACTCCGAAGCGCACTTTAAATTAAATGGCATTCCTATGCCTCCAAGTGATGATAAAAATTGTGTGACTAAGGAAGAAACCAAAGACGTTAAAAAAGCGATTGAAGAGTCACTCGCGCGAAACGATTGCAAACTGATCACTTGGGTTATGAAAAAAGAAACCGTTGATGCCACGGTTTCGTGTGCAAACGATGACTTTAGCGCCGACGGGACGCTAAAGGGAACATTTTCACAAAAGAAATACGACTTAGCCGGTGATATTCAAGGTAAACATAAGCTTTTAGGTAAAGCCCGCGCGCATGTAAAACTAACGGGCGAGTGGATTGGCGAGTGTAAGCAATAATCTAGGCCGCGTGTTTACGAACCCAACGGTCTAATAGTTCAATTTGGCTTTCGTTTAATGGCGGATACTCGAAATAAAAATCTTGGTCAGATTTGCGATCTAACCAAGTTTGCAAAACTAATCCATTACGAAAATTAATTTCAATTTTTCTAGATTTAAAATCAACGGGTGGAACGGTTAAGCATCGCACGTGAATTTTATGGCTTGATACGCTAATCAGCTGCGCCCAAGCACCAAAACCTTCAAACTGAATCAAAGTTTTTTTACGCGTGTACAGCGTTGGAAATGACGGGTGCGCTTTATCGCCCGCAACTGTAACGGCTGGTTCAGGATGCAATTGACGTACATTTTCCGCCAGTGCCGGTTCGGGGGTTATCACCAGTGGTTCATTTTTACTGACTTGATCTAACTGTAGCTTATCTTTTAATTCCTGTGGACTTAATGGCTTAGGCGTTTTAAACACCAACTGATCGGCGATAAAAATAAAGACGCTGACGTTAACTAAAAAGAAAGGGCCCCATAGCCAGTTCTGACGGATATCTTGGCCGATGCTGCCGACTTGAGTTAGAATGTGACAGCCCAATAAAAAGAGAACGTACTTCCACGCATTTTTTGATCCACGCAACATAATCGCGCCAATCACAATGCTTAGTAAGCTTAAAGCATACTGCAAAAGCGATCCGCTTGAAGCAATCGCACGAATTGTTAACCAGTTCCAGTGATAATTTTTTGTGGCGTGTTGTACCCAAACCATCACGCCCACGTTAAAAAAAGGCGCGATCGTAAGGCAGATCCCGAAAAGCTGAATTATGCTTTTTCTTTCAAGGACCTTTACGGCTAGCATAGATTAAACCGCGTTTCCGTTTTTAGTTTTTGTATCAGGAGTGACGGGCTCGTCATCGGTAAAACGCATTAACAACATTTCTTCGTCATCGCCACCGTGCGGAGGAAATAGGGGAGCCGCCGCCATTTCGGCTGCTGGGGCAACGGGCGCGGGCACTGCTTCAGCGACAGAGGGTGCTAATTCAGGAGCAGAGGCAGAAGTCTCAGTTACGGACGCGACGGTTTCAACGGGTGCAGTCGAAGTAACTACAAGCTTACCGCGTCTACGTGAATCGATTGCTTGGCTCATCGCAATGACCAGACATATTGCTAACGGGTCAAAAACGCTGACTAAAACTAACACTAAGTATTTAACAACATCATCGATATCAATTTTGAAGGCCCGTGAAATATAAATCAACGGTCCGACCTTCTTTTTTATTTCCAACATATCTAAATTGGCCGTGCTAATTTCTTTTTCTGCAGTTTCAATTTTTAAGTTTAACTGCTTGATCAGAGGTTCCATCTCATTACGAGCGTTTATTCTTTTACTTACGCGCGTGGCAGGAATTTCGTCTAACGCTTGATTCATCCGGGCGATTTCACCTTTATGATTAGCCAACTGAGTTTTTAAAGCGTCAATTTTTATATTTCCGGCATCCATCGCGGTTGATGCTGATTGGTAAGCGTCTGATAAAAAACCGAAAATACCCATACTGGTGATCAAACTTAAAACGACGATCGCAAATACTAAGTACGACCGATAGATTAGGTTTAATTCTTTCCAACGTTGATGAATGTAGGCGGCTAATACAAACTTAGCTAATTCTAATGAAGCGGCCATGGCCCAAACGGCAAGCAGCGCACCCGAAAACAAGGCGCCAATTCCCACGATTGAAAATGAGGCTCCAAGAATTGAAACACACAAAGTTGAAATCACTAATCCGATTGTTATCCACAGTGCTACCATATGAAGAGTTTATCGGTAATATCATAAATTACTTAATAGTTTCTAAACACGTATAGTCCTTCGTCAAAGCTAGTCGGGCTTAGTAGCAGCAACTTCTGACGGTATTCTGGCTTTTTCGCCCCCCAATTGGTATTTCGCCACTCGACTAAGGGCGTTGTTCGTAAACAAAATAGTCATTTTAAACGAAATAAAGTCAAATGAACACTATGAATGATTTTTACCAAAATGGCCCTGAATTACAGAATACTTTCGACAGCGATATGTTTTTAAAAAACTATTTAAAAAATAATATTCCCGCTGAATATCACCAACAAATTTTCGAACACTTGCAAAAGGTCGGAGCATTAGCGGCCACGACCTGGGCGCAGTGGGCGGCTGAAGCCGAGGCTCATCCACCAAAACTTACGACCTTTTCACCTTGGGGAAAACGCATTGATCAAATTGAAATCTCAAACGGGTGGAAGCAACTCGAAAAAGCCGCGGCTACAGAAGGGCTTATCGCCATCGCGTTTGAAAGAAAACAAAAAGAGTTTTCAAGAGTTTATCAAATGGCCTTACTTTATTTGTTCGCGCCTTCAAGCGCTTTTTTTTCTTGTCCGTTAGCGATGACCGACGGCGCGGCCCGCGCGATCGAACTTGACGGCGATGAAAATTTAATAACGCGAGCTTTTAAAAAATTAACGTCGCGTGACCCAGAAAAATTTTGGACCTCCGGCCAATGGATGACCGAACGAACCGGCGGCTCAGACGTCAGTGGTACTAGCACGATCGCCAAAGCCGCTGGCGAAAACCGATTTACGCTTGAGGGCACCAAATGGTTTACGTCGGCCACCACTTCACAAATGGCGTTAACGCTAGCGCGAACTGAAAATGCCGAGGCGGGCAGTCGGGGCTTATCACTATTTTATTTAGAATTACGTGACGAAAATAACAATTTAAATAATATCGAAGTGCACCGTCTCAAAGAAAAATTAGGAACAATTGCCTTACCAACGGCGGAATTAACGTTAACGGGCACGCCAGCCATCATGATCGGAAAGCCCGGCGAGGGCATTAAGCGGATTGCCAGTGTTTTAAATATTACCAGAGTCTATAATTCAATCTGCGCGCTAGGGCACATGCGACGCGCCCTTGATTTAGCTTGGGACTTCGCGCAGAAACGAAAAGCTTTCGGTCAGTTTTTAATTGATCACCCGCTGCATAAAAAAACTTTAAGCGATCTTGAAGTTATTTTTCAAAGATGTTTTAAACTTTCTTTTTTTGTGGTGAAGCTTTTAGGTAAAGAAGAATGCGGCATCGCCAACGAACAAGAAAAAATTCTCTTACGGGCCCTTACCCCCATTGTAAAACTTTACACGGCCAAAAAATGTATTTTAGTTTCAAGTGAGGCCATCGAAGCATTTGGTGGCGCCGGCTACATTGAAGACACAGGGCTACCGCGGCTGTTGCGTGATGCGCAAGTTTTTTCAATTTGGGAAGGTACCACAAACGTACTGGCCCTTGATTTTTTAAAGGTTTGTCAGAAAGAATCTGTGTTGCCGTTATTGGCGGAAATTTTAAAATCCAACCCTCAGAGTTTGCAGCTCCAAGATAAAAAATGGCAAGAGTCTGAAAATGCACGCGAGCTCGCGTTTTTAGTCGCCGAGCTCGTGATTGAATCAATTACGTAAAACTTATTGAATTTGGCGAACCGTCGAATAAACATTGCTAGGCGCATCGCCCTGCACGCTTAAAGACGGCGCGCGCGTATTCAAGACCACTGTAGTTCTAAAACTCATGCGCTCCGTTTCAACGTAGCCATCTAAATCGCGGGATTTATATTGGCCTTCTCCATTCAGGTCTAGCTGTAGCGATCCCGGTGAAAGAGCCAATGTTACCATTGATATACCTAACTGTCTTTTCAAGCGGGTCGCGTATCGGCCTTCGCTCGTTGAAGAATCAACCGCTAATGATTCAGTGACTTGCGCACCACTTAAAATAATCTTATAGACAAAAGTTTCTGAAGTCGTTTGACGATCAACTAATCGATTTCCTTTTATAATTAATTGTAAAGCGCTAACAGGTGACGACGAACAATTTCCGTTTATTGATATTTCATTATTTGAATTATCACGCGGGCGCCTCGGTCCACGTGGAAAATCTTGCCGGTCGCCACGTCCCCATTGGCTATCTTCGTAATCTTGGCGAACCCGCGGAGCTAATATGGATACATTAAATTGCGGTTCGTTCGGACTAGCAATCAGCCGTTCAGAAAAAAGCCACTGACATATTTTTGCGGTGCCTTCATATGAATTGGTTGTAACCGTTGCTACCGGAACAGCCGCGCTGCGGCCATTTGATCCATCTTTTTCGCACGCAGACAGCATCAGCATTGGCGCTAAAACAAAAGCTAATAAATTAATTTTTTGCATAATTCTCCCCTAAGCATTAGCTATAGCGCAAATTTATTAAAATAACTTGCAGAACCAATCGCGTTTGAATTTATTCCTAACTCGTAACAAAAATTGACACTGGTGCCGCTTTTTCTTCTTTTTGCGGTACATTTTGAAACAAATACGATCGGTGTAAATAACTTTTTCACTTCATTTGTCTAAGTAGCGCTTCGATGAACCTCACCGCTGAACCTAACAGTGAAGAAGCCTCCCGCTAAAATATTTTTTCAATTCTCGCTTGGAACAGTTTTAGTTTTGTTAGCTTTACTTTTTTTCTTTAATTATTGAGGTCGCAGCATGAACACGGCTAGTCCTACCAAGGTCGCCATCGAATTACTAAAACTGCTAGAGGCTCTGCTATCAACGATGACCTCCACCGAAGCCGAATTAGTAACGGTAAATGGCTTTCGGGGCCATCAAGTCAGATCACGCGACTTGCGACTAAGCTAATTGTTCCCACGCAGCCATCTAGCGGCACCGGCACTTTACTTTTGCGGTTCGGCTTACAGCCTCACCCCCGGGAACGAATTTTATGCCAATCGACAATGGCGTGATTCGATCTGTGCTGACGTGGGGGCCCTTGTGCGCGCCAGGCGTGAAGCCAGCAAGTTATTCGACTTGTTGGGTGTGTCAGGCCGGTACGTCAACACCGTCGGGCACCTAGCCGGATATACGGGCTGTCAGGGTGGAAACATCATGCCCGCTAAATTGGGCATGATGTTTTATTAATTGATTACGTGTTAAATGGCAGCGTGTGGGCTCAATCCGCTAACCGATGTGGTCTTTTACGATTCAAGTTTAACTTTTTTAAAACCTGATCCACTTAACTGTTTGCTGCAACGAAGGGGAAAGCGTGCCTACGTATCACGTCGTCAAATAAACGATAACGGACTAAGCTCTAGTATCGCCAAAGTGACAGTTCAAGCCAAAGGTGTAACAGCCACAACGGTTCCGCAAGTTTCAGCCGTTAGTTTTAATTTTAAGCTTTTTTCAATAAATTACGCATGATTTGAGGCAAATTCTTTTTAATTTTAGCGTCTTAGCGCGTGACTTATTAAGGTCTCTAACTTATCTTCACCTTACAAATATCTGTCGCGGGGTGGAGCAGCCCGGTAGCTCGTCGGGCTCATAACCCGAAGGTCGTAGGTTCAAATCCTGCCCCCGCAACCATTTTTTGGACATATGAGATTTGTCCAACTCATCGAAATCACAAGCTAAAATCAAGCATAAGAATTAAAATGTAGAACTTAAATGTCCAACTTGCAAACATGGCATTTCCGCCACCACAATTAACAAAAAAAAGGATCAGATCATACTTCAGTCACTAAGCCTAAGCCCAGAGGGCCAGGCACAATCACATTCCACTAAAACACCAGCCCAACATAGCCAATTAGAAAAAGACATCTTACAGATCTTACGCCAATCGCGATTTGCAGATCTTGGCCAGATTTATAAGAATTTTTATGCACAATCAAACAGTCCAATAGAAATACAGAATCTTTTCGCGAACCGCGACTCTGCTGACAAGAGCAACCATGGAAGGAACAGATCATAAATGATAAAATTAAAACCAATGACCGCTAAAACTTTTGAGGAGTTCAAGAAAATTTCTCAGACCGAGTATGGAACGAATTTCTCGACGGTGGAAAATGTAGCTTTAGAATTAGGAATTAAAAACGCTGTTGAGCAATTTGCTAAATTAGTACCTGATGGTTTGAAAACTAAAGATCAATATTTCTTTGAGGCTTTTGATGCTACGTGTGAGATCCAAGTTGGGTACTTGTGGCTAGGCATACAAGAAAGATTTGGCAGAAAAGTTGTTTCAATCAATGAAATTAGTTTGAAAGTCCCATACAGAGGAAAGGGTTTCGGCAAGCAGCTAATGAATTGTATTGAGGATGAAGCGCGAAGAGTTGGAGCACCACGAATTCGGCTTCACGTTTTCCACCATAATGAGATCGCTAGAAAACTTTATTCAAGTATGGGCTTTACTGTATCAAGTCTTGAGATGTTCAAATTGGTTAGGTAGTCCTTTTGTTCACCGCGAATTTAAAATAGTACAGAATCTACTTGTTGCAGCAGTCTTAAAGGCAAAACAATGCCACGACTGGGACAGTCTGAAATGGCGAACAGCAGATTTTACAAACTGGCATAGGTTGAATAAGACATTGTTTTCATTTGTGCAATCGG
>JACMNA010000154.1 GCA_014378765.1 Bdellovibrio sp.
TCTTGCACGGTACTAGCAAAAACTGAGTCCGGTTCACATGATTTTTCATCAATAAAAAGTTGATGGCGCTTGGCAACCTCGGCCGGAATTCCTTGTAAGGGGTCAACCGCGAATGCCGCAGACGATACGGTCAACATAGATGCTAGTAACAACATAGATTTCATTTTATTCCTTTGAAATGTTGATTGTTCGAAAATGAACTTTGTACTACTTTAGTTCGCTTTACAACAGGGGCAGAAAATTTTGGATGACCGTCTACTTTATCATCGGTGAAATGTTGCGGCCCTTGTCTTGCTTAATAAAGATTATGAACTTTGAACGGTGGCTTATTAGTGTAATTGCGGGTATTTTCTTGGCCTTGATGGCTTTGACGATCAGCTCGAAAAAGCCACTTTGTATTGATTCTAAGATCGTCGATAAAATTGACAGAATTACTGCGACTTCAGTCGAAACCGTTTATCGGTGTTCGCTTACTCAGCCTACGGCTTACTCGCGTTATTTTGACGAAAATAAAGATCAATTTGAATCGCGCATTGAAAGTATCGCCCTGTTTTTACGGGCGATCGATCCGTATAAAAAGAATCTGCAAATTCGTATTAACGAGCTGCAACCGATTTTATTTAAAATTTCTGATCACCAAATTGAAATTGGTTCACAATTGTTTAATTCGTCTTTGCATTTTGAACGCGCCCTGGTCAAAGTTTGGCTGCAAGAGCGGGTGAAGAAAGATCCTGATTCGCAGCGGCTTTTTATAGAAGTCGCGGCCGATTTTTTAATGTACGCCGCCAATGGCTCGTTAGAGATTGAAGATCCTATTTTAAAAGTAAAGACTAAAATTGGTGGCGCCCGGTGGCCCCAGGTTCTTAAGTCGCGTGACGGGTACTGCGAATCTCCGTGGAAAGCTTCGGAGCATTACGCCGACTGTGCTCAGATTAAAAATTCAGAAAACTTAAATAGTGATCTTCTTTTATCGCTTAGTTTGCGCCCCTTAATGACTTCGGTTTGGGTGAAAGCCTACGCTGAGCTAAATTACAAAGAAAAAAGTCGCTTTATCAGTTTGCTGCCTAGGTATTTGCAAACCCAGCAGCTTAGTTCAGAAAAAGCCATCCGGATGGTGATGACCGATACTCATCCTTTAAAGCAAGGCATGATGAATATTAAAAAAATGACTGACCTAATGAACTCGTCATCATTAATTCAAAATGAAAAAGAATACCGTGAGTTCTATTCACGCGTTGCGCTTAACTTGCAACAGTCAGGCGTAAGTGACTCTTTTGCCGAGGCCTACTTTGATTTTTTGTTCGAGTACCCAGATCATATTTCAACGAACTCTCCGTTATTTAAAAATTTAGAGAAAGCGGCTTATCAATTCCCACAGTTGCAAATCGCAATCAAAGACAAAGAACAAATTTGGATTTTACCGGGCACTTCTGGTTTGCCTCTTCATTCATTTGACCAAATTCGAACTCAGCAGCATATCTTCTTGGCGTGCCTTGGGTTAAAGGAAATTGAGATGCAGCAGTTTTTTAATCATGCGGAAAAATTGTTATTAATTAAGGGCTGCGATCAAAACAAGAACACTGATTATAATGCATTGATCAGCCAGGGTATTCAGAACTTTTCAAGAAAAAATAAGCATTTAGCTTTTATTCAATTTCATCTACCTTCATTTGAATCGAAGGCAAAAGAGCTTTTACACATTAAAAACTTTTTTGATTTGGTTCAGTCACGCGATGTTTCCAAGCCTGAATTTCAAACGCTGGGGTGGAGAAATATCGAATGGTACGAAGATTCTCAAGCCTATAAACCACAAGCCGTTGTGGACGCGATTGAGCTATTTCGTACTGAAACCAACTAAGCCTCCAGTAAGCTCTAGGCTAGACCTTGAACTAGACGACGGCTTGCAGAATGAGCTGTGCTAATAATTTTTGCAGTGAGTTTAAAATCAAATTCTGTTACCATTTTCTTTATGGCGCAAAATTTAAAAAACATCTGTTGGTCAGTCACATTGTTTCTTTTTTTAAATCCGGTGATCTCAATAACTACATTAGTATTATACCTCGTATACTCTAATAATTATTCAGCCTCGCACATTGGTTGGATTACGCTTTTTGGCGTTATCTTTGCGATTTTAACTAACTTAAGTATTACGATGGGTTACCACCGTCTTTACGCGCACAAGTCTTATGAAGCGCATCCGATTTTAGAAGCTTTTTTATTATTTATAAGCGCCGGTGCTTTTCAAGGGTCATGCTTAAAGTGGTCAAGCGATCACCGTGTTCACCATCGATTTGAAGATACTGATAAAGATCCATATTCAATTAATAAAGGTTTTTGGTACGCCCACATGGGCTGGATGATGAAAAACGATTCGGTTAACTTACCAATTCAAGCGCCAGATTTAGAAAAAAATAAATTAGTTAAGCATCAGCATGACTATTATATCTTTTGGGCGATTGGTGTCGGTTATATTTTGCCGCTAGCGGTGGGTTATATGTTAGGTAACGCCTTACTTGGTTTAGTAATCGCGGGTGGCCTACGCATTTTCGTAACTCAGCAATCTACATTTTTTGTTAATTCACTAAGTCACACGGTTGGTAAAA
>JACMNA010000155.1 GCA_014378765.1 Bdellovibrio sp.
CCACTCGCCACCCTTTTTTTCAAAACCCGTTAGAAAAACCATGCCCATAATTGGACGGCTTTGTAATTTTGCATCTTTATTTTTTGTATCCTTTTTGGGCGCTCCATCTTTGTCTAATGGTTCTTTTAACCAAATAATCTTGCCCTCAAGCTTTGTTGGGTTCGCGTAAATTTCTACTTTCGCGCCGCCATCGGCTGTTAACCAAACTCCAATCGGGCTAGCGTCGTCAGCCAAAACTGGTAGTGAAATCAAAAGGGTAAAGAATGTAATGATCAATGTTTTCATAGTTTCTCCGTTTACCTCACCCTGACATGAGAGTTTTGCAGTGACATCCAGTTTTTCAATCGAAATAAGACTTTAGTCTGTATCGGGCCCAACAATGCCTATAACGTTACCAAAAGGATCCTTAATCTGACAAATGCGTTCGGCAGTAGGAATTTGTATCGGACCTCGAAATAATTCGGCACCATGATTTTTAAAATGCTTAACCGTACTATCAAAATCGCTGACCCGCCAATAGCCAACGCTACCACCCGTTGCTAACGGTGACTTTGCGTCAGCCAGATGCAAACATAAACCTGCAGCTCCTAACCTGAATTGCACAAAATTATCTAAATCTATTTCAGGCTTATTATTAAATATTTTTTCATACCAGTCGCGCGAGTCTTTGATCTCTTGAACAAATAGATAAATAAATTCTAAACCCAAAAACGTAACTATTTTAGAATCATCTTTTTTTGAATTTATTTTACCGAAAACGAATTGACTGTCATATTCACCTTGCTCAATTTTTTCATCGCGCAAATAACCTTCAAGCTTGTATCCATTGCGCCCGGCAACCTGGGCCGATTTAAAATTACGCCCCGAACAGCGAATTTCAATTCGGTGAAAATCAATTTCGAAGCAAACTTTTTCAAGTATTTTAATCGCTTCTGATATGTAGCCTTTTCGTTCAAAATCTAGGCCTATCCAATAACCCAATTCGCAACGTGAATTACGCCAATCGATTGAGTGTACGCCAATATTGCCAATGTATTGATTTGTGCCTCGTAAATAAATTCCAAAATCAAACATAGCTTTTTGCTTCCAAGATTCAAGGCATAGTAAAATCCAATTTTTTGAATCTTTGACCGTTAACGTTTTTGCTGGCCACGGCATAAACTGACTGAGACGATCACGATTTTTATCAATAGTATGAAACATCTCGGGCGCCACGGTAAGGTCGTGTTTCTTTAAATAAATTCGGTGGCCTTTAATTTCTTCAGGAAAACTTTTTACACTAGTCATGTTAATGATTGCAAGCTTAGGCGAATTTTTTTACGAACTCAAGCTGCCGCTCAACCATGAAATCAAACGCGTAAAGTAAACGATCGTGCTGTCGGGTTACCGTCTGAAAGCCGCACGCGTCACCAACTAACTCAATGGTTTCGTGAATGGCCTCAATGGTTGACACACAGTGCGCAGCCGGTTGCTTACGAACTCTAAAATTAGAGGGGCTCGAGGGAGAAAAACAAATGCGAGGTATACTTTGCAAGTTTTGACTTTGCCGAATCATTTTACGCGCCGTCGCCCAAGTTCCGTCAATTACAAAAAACGTAATCTTTTTATCTTTGGGAAATAAAAGCATTTTTTCTTCGTTGCCCATCGCCGTTACGTTTGTTGACAGTCTTCCCGGATACAATATGAGCGCGTGATTATTCGGATCGCTTAACAAATTATTAACTTGTGCATTGGCAGAATAATCTTGGCCCTTAATAAGGTGTGAGCCTTCTAAAACCAAATGCGACATGCGGCCCGTGGCAATTCGACGATTATACTCAATCGGATGAATTAAAATAACAAATTGAATTTGTGGATTAAACGAATGAACGGCCTGACAGTAACAGCTAAACTCTGGGCACATACACGTTTTACACATTGAGCGATAAACGGGCGCGGCGTTTTGCTGCATTTGTTTATTTTGTAAATAAGTCTGCAAATTATATTTTTTCATACTGCGTATATAGTTTATATGGTTAAGCTAATTAAGTTAGTTTTCAAAAACAGAACTAGACTATAAGACCTGAGGATTTGTGGATAAAAAGAAGCTGATCGAACATTTTGTAATTCAAATCCGAAAAGAACTCGAGGCCATTACCACCGCGGCTAAAAATACCTACGATATTGCCACCCACGAAGACAATAAGGCCGAAAATAAATATGATACCCGCGGGCTTGAAGCGTCTTACTTAGCTGGTGCCCAAGCGCAAAGGGTAAGTGAAATGATGGACGTACTAGTTGTATTTGAAACGGCAAAAATAAAAATATTTTCAGCCAAAGATCCTATTGCAACGACGGCCTTGGTCGAAGTTTCACTGAATGATAAAGCAAGTTTTGTATTTATTATGCCAAAGGGCGGTGGCCAATCAACCGTCTATGCGGGACAGTCCATTCAGGTTATCACCCCCGAGAGCCCCTTGGGCCGTACCCTCATCGGCAAAAACGTCGGTGAGCTTGTTACGTTTGAAGCCGGCAGCAAAACCCGCGAGTATGAAATAATCGCTCTTTCATAAACCGATCTTGATATTTAGCGATATTCCAAGTAGAAAAGACCTCTTTCTGGGGATGGTTTTTCTATGATAAGCACAAGTAATATCAGTCTGCGTTTTGGTGGCCGAAAACTTTTTGAGGAAGTAAATGTAAAGTTCACGCCGGGCAACTGCTATGGGCTTATCGGCGCCAACGGTGCCGGCAAATCTACCTTTCTTAAAATCTTGTCAAAAGAAATCGAACCCAACACGGGCGAAGTCATCATCGGTTCTGACAAACGTCTTTCAATTTTAAAACAAGATCATTTCGCTTATGACAATGTACCCGTAATGAAAACCGTGATGATGGGTAACGAAAAGTTATTCAAAATCATGGAAGAAAAAGAAAAGCTCTACGCCAACCCAAATTTTTCGGACGCGGACGGCGAACGCGCCTCTGAACTAGAAATGCAATTCGCCGAACTAAACGGCTGGGAGGCTGAAGCTGAAGCCGCCACAATGCTAGCGGGCCTTGGCATCGCTGAAGACCTGCATCAAAAAAGTATGAACGAGTTAACCGGTTCAGAAAAAGTAAAAGTACTTTTAACGCAAGCCCTGTTCGGCCAACCCGATATTCTTTTACTAGACGAGCCGACGAATCACTTAGACATTTACGCCATTCAATGGTTAGAAGATTTCTTATTCAATTTTCAAAACACCGTCATCGTTGTATCGCACGACCGTTACTTCCTAAACCGTGTTTGCACACACATCGCCGACATCGATTACGGTAAGGTAACGACCTTCACGGGCAACTACGACTTCTGGTTACAAGCCAGTGAATTAAGCCAAAGATTATTATCAGACCAAAATAAAAAAAGTTCTGATAAGGCTGAAGACTTAAAAGCTTTCATTCAGCGCTTCAGTGCAAACGCTTCAAAATCAAAGCAAGCCTCGTCGCGACAAAAACAGCTCGAGAAATTAACTTTCAACGAAATGCCAATTTCATCGCGCAAACGCCCGTATATTGGTTTTGATTCACTTCGCGAAGCGGGCCAAGACATTCTAACGGTGAAAGGAATCTCAAAAACTTTCAACGGCGAACCATTACTAAAGGACATTAACTTTAGCCTTCGTAACGGCGATAAAGTCGTTCTACTAGGCCGCAATGATTTAGCAAAGACCGTACTATTAGATATTTTAGCCGGAGAAACAAAACCTGATTCGGGTACATTCAACTGGGGTATCACCACCATTCAAAGTTACTTACCCTCAGACAACAGCAAATACTTCGAAAGCGATCCACTTTCGTTGGTTGACTGGTTACGTCAGTACTCAGAAAAAAAAGAAGAAACTTTCATTCGTGGCTTCTTAGGTAAAATGTTATTCGGCGGCAACGAAGCTTTAAAAATGTCGAACGTATTATCCGGCGGAGAAAAAGTACGCTGCATGCTTTCGAAAATGATGTTATCGGGCGCTAACGTATTATTACTTGATGGCCCGACATCACATTTGGATTTAGAAAGTATTACGGCGGTCAATGAAGGCATCAAACGCTTCAAGGGGACCGTTATCTTTACTAGTCATGACCATGAGTTTATTCAGACAGTCGCCAATCGAATTATTGAAATTGATGGAACGATTGTTGAGGATCGGTATTCTACTTACGACGAGTACATCGAGTACAAAAAGCCTAAGCACTAGAGCAAACATTTTCTCAAAAATTAACAATGGTATTTGGCTTTCCATCGTGTTCTCCAAAATGAGTGACCTCGGGACGCTCTTCCCAGAAATAGTTTTTTTCTTTGCACTCTAAATTTCTGGCCGGATGAAGTGGATAATAAATTTGATCTTGAATCATATCACTATTCGCCTGCCCAATTCCAATATACTCAACATTTTCTTTCGAGTTATTCATTATTGTATGCGCGATATTAGTTCCGGGTGAGAAGAAGACACCGTCGCCGGGGTTTAAGTTATAAAGATAACCATTCAACCAAACCTGCGGATTTCCTTTGAGGATAAGGCAAAACTCTTCTTCGACTTTATGAGCGTGAGGCCATGATGTACGCTGCCCCGGTAGCAAAACCTCATGCCAGACGCCAACAACTTTTAATCCCGTGTGGTCAGTCAGTCGAATTCCTTGAGTAAAAGTTTCCGAATCACCCGGATAATTATAGGTGGTTCGTTTGATATTATGTACCGATTTAACAAAAGCTAAGTCGTTTGGATCTTTAAGGTGATTTAGATCACCAACTTTTCCATCGTGGGGGCCAAAATCTTGCTTTGGGAAGTCGCGCCACCAAATATTTTTATGCTCTTCATACAATTCTGGATTAACCGGGAATGAACACTTATTTTCTTTTTTGCCTCTCTCGCCTAGAATCACCATTTCAATATCTTCATTCGTATTATTAATAAAAGTATGAGCGATACCCGTTCCGGCTGGAAAACCGACGGCGTGCCCGGCAGTTAAAGGGTAAATGTAGCCATTCACCCAGACGTGCGGATTACCTTTAATGACGTATATAAATTCTTCTTCGATACTTTCTGCGTGCGGAGACGAAGTGCGCTGACCAGGTTTTAAGGTCATCCAATGCACCGCAAATTGAGTGGCGCCCAATGCGCGCCCCAAATCAGAATCGTTGTATTCTGTTTTTGATTCGACGACTTCACTTTTACTTTTAATTAGATATTTATAAAAGTCGTTCACGGTGTCGTCTTTTGATAAGCGTTGTGATTACGTAGCTCTAAATAATTTTCTGTGATTTCACTTGGCACGAAGCCGAACCTTTTATAAAGCGCATGGGCGTCTTTTGTGCCCAGGGATATTCGGCGAAGGTTCATTGGTTTTAATATGTTCATCACGTGTTGCATGAGCATTTTAGAATATCCGTGACCGCGCTGCTCTTCAAGAATGAAGACATCACAAATCCATGCGAAGGTGGCTTTGTCGCTGACGACCCGTGCGAAACCGATTTGTTTTTTATCGTTAGTTTTATACATACCAAAACACAGTGAATTGTGGATTGCCTTTTCGATGGTGGCTTTAGGAATACCAAGGCACCAATAAGCTTTTTCACTTAAGAACTGATGAATCACATCGACTTGCAGCAATTGCTTATCGTCGGAAATAAAAACTTCGCTCATTGTTACCTCTTACAAGGCCACCATAACAAAAAAACCGATTCTTTCGAATCGGTTTTCTTTATTAACTTAATATTTTAAATTTAAATTAAAAGTAGAGACTAGTAACGGTTACGTCCGCCACCGCCGCCACCACCGCCGCCGAATCCGCCACCACCGCGTGAATTGTTATCACGAGGAGCCATCGGTTTAGCTTCGTTAACAGTCATTGCACGACCACCGAAATCAGCGCCGTTGTACTTGCTGATTGCTGTTTGTGCTTCTGCATCAGAAGACATTTCAACGAATGCGAAACCTTTAGAACGACCTGTTTCACGATCAGTGATGATCTTAACAGAATCAACAGATCCGCAAGCTGCGAATGTTTCGGTTAAGTTCTCTTCAGTTGCAGAGAATGGCAGATTGCCAACGTATAGTTTTTTACCCATAAATACCTCCTAAAGGCTTGGGGGCCGCTTCAGAAGACCAGGCGGAATGCCAAGAGACTTGAAACTAGCGATTACACTTCAGATTTTGAAACTATATCAGTTGTTTTTAAATTGGAAGGATATTTTTTACGCCCTAGCTACAGTGGGTAATTAATCATCAGGCCTCATTTTAAACGTATCTAGTCGCTTCTAACCATTTTTTAGCCAAGAATAGTCCGCTATAAGTGCCCTTGCCCCCACGGCGGCATCAGGGTAAATGTAGGCAGCTTTTCATTTTCCGCCGGGCATAAAAGAGGGTTTTTTTGGATATTCTAAGTTCGATTTTATCAAAACAAACTGCCAAGCAAAATGATTTTAAAAAAGTGCTTTGGCTTTTAAGCGTGATGAAGTGGATTCAACGCCCGCGCAGTGAAGAAGAAAAAAACGCCAAAAAAGAAACGATTTACACGGTACGAATTAAATATCTATTATTACTTTTAGAGCGCAATCCAGAGTGGAAAAAAAACTTCGTGGCCACATTTTCTAGTTTACTGAACAATATCTCGTCGGTGGCTCAGTTTTCCAATGTTGGCCTGTCGAATTCATCAAGTTTTGTTCAAGATTTTATTTACCGTCTTCAAGAAAAATTGTTACCAAAACCGCCCTTATCAGAAGACCTATCGACGCTGATTCACGAAATATTTCCGATGGAAGATGAAAGTGAGTTTATTGATTTTATTGAAGTCGACGTCTTGACCTCGTTAGTTGAGCTTTTTAAAGATGAAATTGAACTGCATAATCGTTTGAAGCGCGATATTTTATCGGCCAGTTATATATTGAGTATTCAAATTTTAAGTTCAGTGTTTACGATTCAGACGGAACTAAATGATTTTTCAAAACGCCCCGAAGAACTGCCCGAATATCAATTAGCAGGTATTTTAAAAAAGCATCAAGAAACTTTAGATTTTAGTATTCCGCTTAGCATTTTAAGCCAAATAGATTTAGCTGAAAATGGCTTAGATGATTTTCACGAAAGCATGAAAAACCGTGGCGTAAAAATTGAGTTGGTTTATCTTTTTGAAAATCAAAAGCGTAAGCTACGGCGGCTGCGCGTATTAGTTAACTTTTTAGCACCGACGGTGGCAAATGCGGTCGTCATTCGGCTTTTTATTTCAAATTTAGTTATTGATATTTATCATCAAAAAAGTTTGCGATCTTTTTTATCAGAAAATTTAGCCTTATTAACGGAACGAATTGTTCAAGCTAACTCACACGTGGGCGAACATTATGTTACGTTTACTTGGTCAGAGTTTAGAAAGATGTTTCGTTCGGCCATGGGCGGTGGAGCGGTCACCGCGATGACAGTGTTTATTAAATTTTTAACGAATAAAATGCATTTCACTGGATTCATCAAGGGCTTAACCGATAGTTTCAATTATTCGGGTAGCTTCTTGTTAATTCAAGTTTTGGGTTGGACTTTAGCAACCAAGCAGCCTTCGGCCACGGCGCCTTATATTGCATCGGCGCTGACGAAGTCGGTTGGTGAAGCCCGCCGATCGATCGTGGCTTTATTAAGAACGCAGTTTATTGCCGTACTTGGAAATTTAAGTATGGTATTTCCGGTGTGTTTTTTATTTTCTTGGCTAAGTCTACAGGGGGGCTATCCCATATTAACAAATGAAGAAGCGATGGCCGCGGTGAACTCTTCAAATTTATTGGGACCCTCGCCCTTTTACGCAATCTTTACTGGATTTTTACTTTTTTCGTCTAGCTTAATTGCCGGTTGGTTTGATAACTGGGTTCTTACGACCCGTCTTTCTAACCGCATGATGAATAGTGAGTTTTTTCATAAAATTCTAGGAACTAAAAGGGCGCACGCCTTTGCCAATTTTGTCGGTAATAATTCAAATCCTTTAGCCGGAAATATTTCACTTGGATTTTTATTAGGGATGACTCCGCAAATAATGAAATTTTTAAGCATTCCAATTGAAGCGCGGCACGTAACGCTAGCTACGGGGGGCTTTGGTACGGCATTGCCAATAGCGCTTGAGATGGGATTAACTCACTTTGATATTTTTAATGCCGTTTCTGGTATTTTAGTAATCGGTGTTTTAAACATTAGCGTTAGTTTTTTACTGGCTTTTTTAGTAGCTTCATTTTCTTCGAACGTTCGTTTTTCATCTTTTCTATCGTTACTTAAATGGGGGCTGCATTTAATTTTGACTCGTCCCTGGCTGTTGCTGATTCCCGAAAAAACTTCGGCTACAGATGAAGTGCCGACAGAACACTAACCTACAGGAGTTTTTATGATAGATACTTTAAAACTAGTTTGCACCGCGCTTTTAAGCTTTTTAATTATGGATTACGTTTGGCTCAATGTAATTGCTAAAAACTTTTATATTAATCAACTTGCAAGCTTGGGGCGAATTGAAAATGGCCAGTTTCGGCCGATATTGTGGGCCGCATTTTTAGTTTATGTCTTGTTAGCCTTAGGTATAGTTTATTTTGTACTTCCATCAATTGCGGTCGATGAGAACCTTTTATCGGTTTTCATGCGCGGTGCCTTTTTAGGATTAGTTATTTACGGAGTGTATGACCTTACCAATCTTTCTACTTTGAAAAATTGGCCGCTGGTTTTAGCTGGTGCAGATATTTTATGGGGTTCGTTTGCAACGGCTGCCGTTAGTGTGTTGACGCAGATTGTGCGCACACGATTTACGTAAAAATTTCGACTTCGATACCGCGCTTAATTATTATTGCTAAAGTTTATTTTCTTAACCGTAATAATAATTTCATTTTTTCGCATAAACGGAATGGTCATCGGCGGATCGTACTGAGCTGTTCGGATTTCAGAACAAGGCTCGTAAGCGGTTTCTTCCGAAAGCCATTTCAAAAGCTCGTATTTTTTCTCTTCAATTTTTTCTGGCGTATTAACCCCTGAGTACTCGATGGCCGCAACAACTTCACCGCTGCGGGTTTCAAACTCTATATTTTGATTATCGGGCTGAGGTGCCGAGACGGCGGTAAAAGCCGGGGGTAAAATGAAACATAGGTAGTCTTGCGAACCACGCTTTTCTTGTATAACCGGTAACACCATGGCCATTTGCTTTTTCAAAGAATTTTTACCAAATATATAATCGCTGAGTTCTGCAAAAGCGTGCTCAACTGATTTTGAATCATGACCGTGTAATGGGATTCGAGCGAGAACATGGGGAAAGTACTCGCGCACTTCATTGTTGCCTTCGGATTCCTTTAACATGTATTCGGGTTCATCATTGGTACGAATACCAAAAAGTCCAGCTACGGATTTAATTTTTTCAGCTAAGGGAACTGGTGCGTGATCCTGATTCTGCATAAAAATCCTTTCTATACACTTAAATCAACAAAGGCTTTAAGCCTCAATAATATTTTCTACCTATTTAATATGCATTTCGAAGACCATGAGATTTTGGTCTTGATAAGCTTAGTTCTCGGAAAAGACTTTCATAATAGATACGGGGGTTAAACACTATAGGTAGTTGATAGCTGCAACAGTTTACGACTAAGCCGACGTGGAAATGCCTTTATACCTTTTACTCATTGCAATTGGAACCGCCCAGATTGGTGTTGCAAATTTCCATAGTTGAAGGAATTTTTACCGATTAAGACAGGCCTAATTTATTGTTTTTGATTTTTTTGGGCGGCACTATAATTGCCAGTAGTATAGCATAGGGGTGCTTATATGACTAAAGTAATGGACTTAAGAATTATCATGTTGCTGTTTTTCGCGATGGCTTTTACCGCTTCAGTTTAAAATCTAATATTTTTTTGCGGTAAGCATGTTGGGTTTTTATTTTTTTATTTTTTAGTTTTCCCCAAAGTCCACAGGATTATCCACAAGAATAAATTTTTTCATTCGAAAAAATATTCCTAAAAAAATTACTGCGCTGAAAATAAATTTAGGTCAAATTTGCAGGGATGTTACTTCGTCTGAAGGTTTTCTTGATTCACTTTTTTTTTATTTTTGCTTCTAACCTCGCCCTTTTTCTTCTTTAATAAAGGGTTATTAGGATCGTCAACTTTGAGGGTGTCAGGTCCCTTAGGATCCATCGTCGGGTTTTTATCCGGCTGCGGATTGCCATTACCAACGGGTTTATCGCGTTGGCTACTAATACTTTGAGCTAAAGCAGCCGCCGGAGATAAAGCCAAAAAACCACCCACCCAGGTGACAGAAGTAGCAAGAAAACTCCGGCGATTACTCATTAAATTCATATCAATCATGAAGCAATCAATGATCCAGTCAAAAGCGAACACGGGAATGGCTATGCTAGCTTTAAGAATAAGCACTATGTAATATCGCCCCATACTAGGGAAATATGCAACATATTTCTTATTTTGCGAACTCAAAAACGCTTGATTCGGCCACCGCGAAAATACGATTTTTAACATTTTTGGTCACATCGAACCATCCGGTTAGCTCTCCAAACGAGGGTAAAGTTAAACTATTCTTCTCGTAAACAAAGCAGGGTAAACGCGAATGAATAGAACCCTCTTTAATTCTTATAGCCGGATGAACATGACCTCGAACTTCGAAA